>JALYVR010000408.1 GCA_030853145.1 Chloroflexota bacterium
CTTGAGACCCGGTTTCTTGCGTTCCTTCATACGGGGGTCGCGAGTGAGATAACCCGCCTTGCGCATAGCCAGCTTCCACTCAGGATTGACGCGCAGGAGGGCGCGGGCCACGGCATGGCGAATGGCGCCAGCCTGACCACTGGTGCCGCCACCCACGACGCGCACAGTCATAGTATAGGCAGTGGTCAGATCGAGTACGCGCAAGGGCGCACTAAATGTGGCAATGTGGGTGTCGCGAGTGCCAAAATACCCCTGCGCGGTTTTGCCATTGATCGTTACACTGCCATCACCGTTGGGGTAGAGACGCACGCGGGCAACAGCCGTTTTGCGTCGTCCCATTCCATAATAATACTCACCTTTAGTAGTGTCGGCCAAGATAGTTCTCCTCTTCCTTTATTCAGCCGTGACGGGCGTAGATCTCTTCAACAGCGCCTCCGGACCTTGCCAGGGGATGGGTTTCTGGGCCTGGTGCGGATGCTCCGGGCCGGGATAGACCTTGAGGCGGCCCATCAGGCGAGCGCCCAGGCGGTTGTGCATCACCATACCACGCACGGCATGGATCAGCGCGCGCTCCGGGTAGCGGCCCTCAAGGACCTGGCGCAGAGTGGCCTGCTTCAAGCCACCGGGATACTGGCTGTGGCGATAGTAGATTTTTTGCTCCATGCGCTTGCCAGTAACAGCAATCTTGGCCGCATTAATCACCACCACAAAATCGCCGCACGGCAGGTTCGGTGTATACGTGGGTTTATGCTTCCCGCGTAGAAGGGTCGCGATCTGCGACGCTACGCGGCCCAGGACCTGACCCTCAGCATCAATGATGTACCATTGGGGGTCCAGATCGCCAAGTTTGGCGCTATATGTCTTCATAATGCTTTGTTCTCCTAATGTGTACTGGCCCCCTGGTGGGGACCATCTCCCTGGCGTGTTATTCCCTAGCCAAACTCTCCAGGATAATCAACCCGCAGCAGGCATAATCCGTGCGCGGGGGCCACTGAACCAGGGTGCGTCTTCTCCGCGCGTTGCACAATAGTAGCAAACTCGGCGAGGTCCAGGCGCTTCTGCCCTACCAGCAGCAGGGTTCCTACCATCCTGCGAACCATGCCTGTCAGAAAAGCGTCCGCAGTAAAATCATAATAGATACATGCATCCTGACATGTACAGCGTGCTTCGAGCATCGTGCGCACACAATGATGTGGGCCGGGTCGGCGCGGATTAGTCTCGTCAGGGCTGCGGCCAAAGGCGCCGAAGTCCTTGCGTCCCAACAACGCTTTGCAGGCCTCATCCATCGCGTCAACGGCCAGCGGTTGCGCGTGATGCAAGCTATAGCGAGCCTTCAACGGCGATGGCGCGCTGTCGTTCCAGATGGTATAGCGGTAAGAACGGCTGACCGCGCTGAAGCGGGCGTGAAAGCGTTCAGGCGCCTCCCTGATCCAGCGAACCGCTACCGTAGCAGGTAGGACAGCATTCAAAGCGCGCATCCAGACCGCAAGTGTGAGCCGCGCAGCGCTGTTAAAATGAATCACCTGGCCACTGGCATGCACCCCCGCGTCGGTGCGGCCGGCCCCCGTGATGGCGGCCGCCTGGCCAGAGATGCGCGCGATAGCCTCCTCCAGCGTTCCCTGGATAGTTGGTCCGTGGGAGTCGGGCTGGCGCTGAAAGCCATGGTACCCAGTGCCATCGTATTCAATACCGCACGCGATCTTCATATCAGTGTACCGTCATGGGCGCAACACCGGGTGCCGCCGACACAATCCAGCGCGTCCTTAGCATCGTGCGCGCCCCTTCCTCGCTAAACGAGAGCGATCTGGGCCATTTCGGCCGCGTCGCCCTTGCGCCGACCAAGCTTCGTGATCCGGGTATAACCGCCGGGGCGTCCGAGGTAGCGCGGGGCCAACTCGTCGAACATCTTCTGGACCACCAGTTCATCCGGCAGCTTGCTCAGGATATGCCGGCGCGCCCGTAGTTCGATGACCAGTGCCTGGTAGGCCGTGCTCAGAGCTTTTTCAGCCTCATCTTCCTTTGAGAAGAGGCGCAGCAGCTCTTCGCGCCGTCCTTTGAGCTTATTCTCCATGAACTTGCGGCCCTTATCGGTCAGAGGGGGCATGCCCATATCGGCGCGCTCCTCATTGGAGGCCACTCTATGTTCGAGGGAGAAGCGCCCCTGGCGCGCGAAGGTCAGCAGGCGAGCCGCCTTCTCCTCATCGGACACCACCGAGGCCAGGTGCTCCTGGGCTGCGGCGCGCCCCTTGACGGCAGTATCGATTAACTTCTCGACTTCGCCGCGGATGGCACGGGCGCGTGCCTCCGTCGTCTTAATCCTATCGTAACGGATAAGCCCGGCCATCAAGCTGCGACGCGCAGAGCGGCGGCGCGGCTCCGGCATGCTCATCCGGTTACCGGCAATTCGGTGCCTCAACTTACTCCTCCATTTCGTGATCGCCGTTCATATCGGCTCCGACAGTGCTGGTGCGTGGGTTCGGGAGGAAGTTACGTATGAGCAGGCGCTCACGCAACTCTTGCAGGCTTTTTTCGCCAAAGTTACGCACTCCCAGCAGGTCTTCCTCGTTCATTGAAAGGACCTGGCCCACCTTCGTGATATTGCTGCGCTTCAAGCAGTTATAGGCGCGCACCGAGAGGTCCAGTTCCTCGATAGGCGTCTCGTAGATCTTCGGTGGGATCGGCAGGCTGCTCAGCGGCGGCTTCTCCTGCTCGGCAGCGAAGGCCGTGCGATAGTTGGCAAGCTGCGTAAAGAGGCGCACCAGGACATCTGCGCTCTGGCGCAGAGCCTCGTCCGGCGTAATCGTGCCATCGGTCCAGATATCGAGGACAATTTTATCGTAGTTCGTCATCTGGCCGACGCGGGTATGCTCGAGGGTATAGTTGACCTTCTGCACCGGCGTATAAATGGCGTCGACCGGAATCACGCCTATTGGCTGATCTTCCTTGGAGTCGGCAGGCACGTAGCCCCGGCCAGTCTCCACGACCAGTTCCATCTCCAGATGAGAGTTCTCATTATCAAGGGTCGCAATATAGAGATCGGGATTCACAATCTCCACGGTGCTGGGAACCATTATATCCGCTGCTGTGACGGTGCGCTCGCCCGAGACATCCAGGCGCATCGAGACCGGATGATCGGAGAAACTGCGCAGGCGCAGCTTCTTGACATTCAGCACAACATTAGTGACATCTTCCATAACGTTGGGGATGTCTTGAAACTCGTGCTGCACCCCCTCAATACGAATAGAGGTTACCGCCGCGCCCGGAAGCGAAGACAGTAACACACGGCGCAGGGCGTTACCCAGGGTCATCCCATACCCTGCCTCTAACGGTTCAATATCATAGCTCGCATAGTTACCCTGTGTTTTCGTATTTTTGATGCGAGGCAGAGTAATATCTAGCAAGGTTCCAACCTGCCTTTCTTTTTCTACCACCGCCTACTTCGAGTTTCTCCGCATCCTCGACCGGCATAGCGCGCCTGACCAGGATACGCGCGCGAGAAACTCTGGTAGCCAAGAGTCCAGTGCCCTCACATAGCTCCGCAAGGCGGGAGCCGCGAAGGAAGGCATATACCCATCCGCCAAATCAACGTACCTGATAGTATTCAACCACCATTTGCTCATCAAAAGGCAACTCAAGCTCTGTGCGCGAGGGCAGAGAGAGCACGCGCCCGGACATTTCGTCCACATCGAGGCGCAGCCAGCTCGGTACCCCCTTCTGGGCCAGTAGCAGGACGCGTGTCTTGAAGTACTCCAGGCTTTTACTGCGCTCGCGTACACTAATCACATCATTGGGTTTCGCAATGAAAGAGGGAATATCGGTTTTGCGGCCATTGACAGCGAAATGTCCGTGGCACACCAGTTGGCGAGCCTGCGCGCGCGAATCGCCGAAGCCCATGCGATACACCAGGTTATCGAGGCGCATCTCCAGGATCTGCAACAGGTTTTCGCTGGTCTTGCCAGGGCGGCGGGCAGCGGCATTAAAATGCTTGCGGAACTGCCGCTCCAGCACGCCATAGGTGCGGCGGACCTTCTGCTTCTCGCGCAATTGGGTGGCATAGCCGGACGCCTTACGCTGGCGGCTACTGCCATGCTGTCCAGGGCGAGAGTTGCGGCGCTCCAACGTGCATTTCGTCATGCACTTGTCGCCCTTCAGAAAAAGTTTTACCCCCTCACGTCTGCAGAGTCTGCACACGGGGCCAGTATAACGGGCCATCTATTTGTCTCCTCCTCGCACACACAGCGCGGTTATACGCGCCGCCGCTTGGGCGGCCGGCAGCCATTGTGCGGAATAGGTGTAACATCGATAATTGAGGTGACATTGAGGCCAGCCGCCTGGAGCGAACGAATCGCCGCCTCGCGTCCAGAGCCTGGTCCCTTGACATAGACCTCAACCTGCCGCAGGCCATGATCCATAGCCTTGCGCGCCGCCGTCTCGGCGGTGACCTGGGCGGCGTACGGCGTGCTCTTGCGCGACCCCTTGAAGCCCTGAGCGCCGGCACTGCCCCAGGAGAGCACATTCCCGTTGGGGTCCGTCAACGTCACAATCGTGTTATTAAAGGTCGCTTGAATATGCGCATGTCCACGAGGCACGGATTTTCGTTCACGCCGCCTGGGCCTGCCTGTTGGTTTCTTTTTATCTGCCATGCTGTCTCGGTCCTCCCAGTCCTTCCTTACTTCTTAGCGGCCGCTTTCTTCTTACCCGCTACCGTGCGCTTCGGCCCGCGACGAGTGCGCGCGTTGGTGCGTGTGCGCTGACCGTGTACCGGCAAGTTGCGACGATGACGCATACCGCGATAGCAACCGATCTCGATCAGGCGCTTGATGTTCATATCCACTTCGCGCCGCAGGTCGCCTTCGACCTTATGCTCGCGATCGATCACTTCGCGTAAACGGTTCACCTCTTCTTCGGTCAGGTCTTTCACCCGTGTACTCGGGTTCACGCGAGTTCGCTCCAGGATCTTGCGGCTTGTTGTCAGGCCGATCCCGTAGATGTAGCACAGCGAGATCTCCACGCGCTTGTCACGCGGAATGTCCACGCCAGCAATTCTTGCCATCTTCTCCTCCAGCTCTATAAGGGTATCAACCTACCCTTGCTTTTGTTTATGCTTTGGATCTTTGCTACAGATCACCATTACAACAC
>JALYVR010000409.1 GCA_030853145.1 Chloroflexota bacterium
AGAGAATATCGCCACCGGGGTGCGCATCACCAGTGGCCTGGAGAAGCTGAAGCACAAAGACCTGGAGCATTTAAAGGAGCAGGGCGTCCATTATGTGATCCTGCCATTGACGGCCCCGGCGCGGCTGTTAGGGATGCACATCAAAGATCTCGATGTCGTCGTCAGCATCCCGATGCGTGAAGGCGAACTGTACCCCAACTTCATCCGCAATCTGAATGCCTTTGAAAATGTCGCCGCCATCCACCTGGACTTTGGGCTGACCGATGAGGTTGGCGCCATGAGCATCGAAGATATCATGCATTACCGGGCCGTGCGCGAGGCCGTGCGTGCCGGCGCGCTGCTTAACCTGGCGGGCAAGCTTGACGAAGCCGACGCGTATACTCTGCTTGCACTGGGAGTGCAAGGGGTCATCCTGGGTGGCAGCCAGGCCGGGACGGCAGACGAGAAGCAGATCAAGCAGGTACGCGAGCTGCTGGAAAAGATTCACCAGGAAGAGGATAAGGACGACTCCACGCCGAGCTTGCCAGGAAAGATGTAATCATTCAAGGGGAGCCGATACATCGGCTCCCCTTGAATGATGGCGCTCTCTTTTGTCCTCCAGTTAGCGCATTACGAGGTGGTGGAAGGCTTCGGCGAATGTATAGCCATGTTCGACGGCGGGGAGGCGGGCGCGCTGGCGTACCTGTTCAGCGAGATCGCGATTGCCTACCTGGCTGGCGTGGCAGTGCAGGGCCTGGACCTTTTTGTCGATGTAGTCGGTGATATCGACCCAGTGGTTCGGTTCATCAGTGGCGAAAAAGTAGATCTGGCGCACGCGGTGGGCCGTGGTGCTAGCATTGAGTTGGTCGGGAAAGTACATGCTGCCGCGTGAAGCAGCCAGGGCGTCGAGGGCGCAGCGGCCGACGGCGCGGTGGTCGGGGTGTATCTCGTAGCGGCGCCAGGGATCAAAGGTAAACACCACATCGGGTTTCACGGAACGCACCACGGCCACGAATTCGCGTCGCAGCGCCAGGGTCGGCTCTACCTCGCCGTCCTGGTGATCTAAAAATATGACATCACGCACGCCTAGCGTCGCGGCTGCCTGGCGCTGCTCCTCTTCGCGAATGCCGGCCAGGCGTTCGGAGGTCATGTTCTCCTCCTCGCTGCCCTTATCGCCGCGCGTCGCCAGCAGATAGTAGATGTCGCGACCCTCGGCCGCCAGGCGGGCGATGGTACCGCCCATCAGGAATTCGGCATCATCGGGATGGGCCATCATCACGAGAATGCGCTGTCCCACGGGCGGAAGTAGCGTGCTTGATGTTGTGGTCATAGGATATGTTTCTCTTCCCGTTTGCCTGAGAGCGCTGGCAGGCTGCCAGTGTGCCAGTGCAACTGGCGGCGCGGCACATGGCGCAGGAGTCCGCGCGTGCTTTGCCAGACCCTCTCAGGATCGACATTATTGCGCCAGTAATAATAGCAGCCCACCTCATCGGGTTCAGCCTTGAGTATGTGCTTGAAGGCGACTTGCAACTCCTGCTCGCTGTTCTCGTCCAGATTAAAATTCTGTAACCAGAGCTGGCTGCGTTTATCGTAGAGGCGCGCCATATCTGCGACGTTTTGGCCCCATACCCCCACCTGTGTCACATCTTGTTTGAGCGAGGACCAGAAGAGATGGCAGCCCAGAATATCCAGGTCGGGCTGCATGGCTAGCTCTTCAAGTTGTTCGAGGTCCTTTGGCAGTAGCACAATTGCTGTTTTCGCGCGGGCATCTGCCTGTTTCACGCAGGTACACAGCTCGCCCAGGAAATCGATCATTGAGCGGCGCCGGAAGCGCTGGAGGTCGGCTACATCCGGACAGAGCGCGCGGCAGACCGAGCAAAAGCAGGTGATATCGCTATGGCGCGGCTCATCGATCAGAATACCATAGAGAGGATAGCTGGACAGAAAGTAGGTGATCTCCTTGCAGAGCCAGGCGCGAAACGGCTCATGGTTAAAGCAGGAGATATCGTGGTAACGCCCGTGGCGGTCTTTCACGCGAGACTTGATATTGTGAAAAGTATACCAGCTTGGCACAAGGGACGGTCCCGCGAACAGATTGCCGTAGCGCCCAAGGCTCAAGTAGACCTTTAAGCCGGCATCCTGAGCCAGGCGCAGGCCGCGCTCCAGGTCTCGCGGCCAGCGCTGCTCCTCCTGTTCGTGAATAGTGTAGACGATGCTGCTTGCGCCAGCGGCCCGGATCTGCTCGAAGTCGCGCTTCACCACTTCAGGGCGAAGCAGAGAATGAAAATATGCGATGGTTATGTCCATAAAACCTACCAGTTGCCAGCAAGAATAGCGGTGAGCGAAGGTAGAGCACAGCAAGCTACAATGAAATGTGCGGATATGCCCATTCTTAGTATATCATAGAGTGCGCCAGGCTCCATGAAAAGCGGGAAGTATAGGCTATTTGACTCATCTGAGGCTCCCTATCACCTCCCGCTTGACAAGGATAGCGTTTCCATAGACAATGCACGCATGAGTCACGCACAACACCTATCCACTGCGCACGATGCCTGCTTTGTGCGGGCGTATGCCAAGATCAATCTGACGCTCGATGTGTCAGGCAAGCGAGCCGATGGATATCACGAACTGGCCACCGTGATGCAGACGGTTGATCTGTACGACACGATCTGCCTGAGTGTCAGTGCTGATGACCGCGTGCGGGTAATCTGCACTGTTCCCGCCCTCAGTGGAGCGGATAACCTGGTGGCGCGCGCCGCGCAGGCTGTGCGCCAGCGCCTCGCGCTCACACGGGGCGTAGTGATCGAGCTGCATAAGTGTGTCCCGGTAGCGGCCGGTCTGGGTGGCGGCAGCAGCGACGCGGCGGCCGTTCTGCGGGCCTTGCGGCACTGGTGGCAACTCCCCTTATCTGAGGCAGACCTGTTTGCTATCGCGGCCTCGCTTGGTTCGGATGTACCGTTTTTCCTGCATGGTGGGCTGGCACTCTGTCATGGGCGTGGCGAGCAGGTTACACGGCTTGCGCCTCGCTGGCCGGATACCATGCGCTGGCTCCTGCTGCTGAAGCCGGCGATCAGTCTCTCGACGGCCCAGGTATATCGCGACCTGTCGTCTCTTGACTACACAGACGGCACACACAGCCGGGCCGTGCGCGCGGCATTAGAGGTGGGAAGCGAGCCAGACAGCACAGATCTGCATAATGGCCTGGAGCGGGGCGTGCTGGCGCGCTATCCAGAGGTCGCGCGCGCCAGGCAGGCGTTCTTGCAGGCGGGCGCGCGGCTGGTGCGGCTCTCAGGTAGCGGTCCCACGCTCTTCGCTCCGTTCGCGGAACTTGCCGAGGCGGCGCAGGTCCAGCAAAAACTGCAAGCGCAGGGGTACGAGCTACACCTGGCGCGGCCGGTCTACCCGGATAACGACATCACACTTTTATAGTCACGATGGAGGATGAGCCACTGCGTCAGAAGAGTATCAGCGCCATCTGTTATATACTACGCATTCCATTTGGCCTGTTGAATAGCATACAGCGCCTGTTCGCCAGACGGGCGTGGCGCCAGCCGCGCGCTATTGTGGTCATCAAGCCCTGTTGCCTGGGCGACCTGCTGATGACGACGCCGCTGCTGGAGGTGCTCCGGCGCGCTTATCCAGAAGCCAGCATCAGCTATGTCGCCGGAACGTGGTCAAAGGTTGTGGCGGAGCACCAGCCGGCGGTGAACGAGGTTATCGATTGTGGCACGGTAGGCATTCCCGGCCGCTATCGCCTGAAGGACTACCTGGCGCTGGCCCGCACCCTGCGCGGGCGGCGCTTCGACCTGGCCTTCGCGCTTGATCGCTCGCCGATGCTCACGCTGCTGCCGTGGCTGGCCGGGATACCGCGCCGGGTGGGACCCGATAGCCTGGGACGGGGCTTCTCCCTCACCGACCGCGTGCCGGTCTCCAGCTCGCCGCAGCATCTCCAGCACCAGGCGGAGATCTATCTTGACCTTGCGCGCGTCATCAACCTGCCAATAGAGCACCCGCGCATGCGCTTTGTGCCGGCAGACGAGGAGCGGAGAGCCGTGCTGGTGGCCTCCTCACACATGCTGGTGGCCCTCTTTCCCGGCGGCGGCAGCAATCCAGGCATGGAGCTGACGGTGAAACGCTGGCCCTGGGAGCGCTACCGGGAGCTAGCAGGCAGGCTGGTGAAGGAACTGGGCGCGCGAGTGGCGCTGATTGGGGGGCCGGATGATGCGGCGCTCAATCAACAGATCATGGAGGGGCTTAATGTGCCGGATGGGGCCATCGTCAACCTGGCCGGCACGACGAGCTTCGGGCAACTGGCAGCCCAGCTTGAACAATGCGTGCTGTTCATCGGGAACGATAGCAGCCCGATGCACCTGGCGGCCGCTGTTGGTATCCCGGTCATCGCCATCTTCGGGCCGACCAGTCCGCAGGAATATGGTCCCTATCCACCCGATGACCCCAGGCATATCGCCATCTGGCGCCATCCAGCCGGGCAGCCCTGCTTTTTCCTGGGCAAGATGCGCGCCTGCGAGCACTGCACATGCATGCAAGCGGTGACGCTGGACGATGTGTGGGAGGCGGTACAGCGTTTGATCTCCAGCACACAAAGTCGGGAGGTTGCGCCATGAAGCAGGTGTTACGTGTGCTGATTCTCCTGCTGGTGCGCATTGCTGGTTTACCGGGTGCGCGCGCGGCAGAGCGGCAGGCGCGCGCTCCTCTGCCAGGGGCGCCACGTATCTTGCTGGTGCGCCCCGACCATCTGGGAGACCTTGTCCTGACAACCCCTGTGCTGTATGCCTTGAAAGCCCAGATGCCTGATGCGCATGTGACGATGATGGTTGGTCCGTGGTCGAGCGAGGTAGTCGCGCGCCACCCGGCTATTGATCGCCTGCTCACCTGTCCCTTCCCAGGTTTTCGACGTGGCAAGCAGGGCTTGATCGCTCCCTATATCCTGCTTGTGAGCATTGCGCAACAGTTGCAACGCGGCCAGTATGATCTGGCTATCAACCTGCGACCTGATTTCTGGTGGGGAGCCGCTTTGCTCTACCTGGCGCGTATCCCCCGACGAGTGGGCTATGCTATCGAGCCGGGTACCCCTTTTCTCACGCACGCGCTGCCATTCTCTGCCCCCGAACATGCCACGCTCTCCGCCCTACGCC
>JALYVR010000410.1 GCA_030853145.1 Chloroflexota bacterium
GGCAAGCCTCGCGCTACGAGATGACAGCGCGGTAAGCCAGATTCCTGCGCGGATTTGGCGCATCACCCATGATACCACACGTGGTAGATGCTGCCGCTGGCGTCATCGCTGACGAACATCGAGCCGTCTGCTGCGAACGCGATACCTACGGGCCGCCCCCACGAGGTGCCATTGCTATTCAACCAACCGGAGATGAAAGCCTGTGGTGGGCCTGCCACCTTGCCGTTCTGCAACGGGATACGCACGATTTTGTACCCGGTCGGGATGCTGCGGTTCCACGAACCATGGAAGGCGACGTACAGGCTGCTGCGATAGGACGCAGGGAACTGCGTGGCGCCCGGCGGATAGAAAGCCAGCGCCAGCGGTGCGGAGTGCGCCTGCATCTTGACAAGCGGCATCTGCACGCCCTGGCAGGCATCCGCCGCCTGCCCAAACTGGGGATCATGAATGGTGCCGGCATGACAGCGTGGCCACCCATAATCACCTTGATCGACCAGTTGGTACACGGTCTCCGGCGGCACATTGTCGCCCATGTTGTCGCGCCCGTTGACATCGATCCAGATGCGCTCGCTCCACGGATTGATCGCCAGACCGACGGCGTTGCGCAGCCCTCTGGCATACATCCTGCCATGCGACCCATCCATGTTGAACACCCAGATGGTGGCACGATAGGGATTCGTCTCTTTACAGACGTTGCAATCCGAGCCAATGGATACATAGATGTGATTGTCCGCCCCTATCAGCACGGTCCGCGTATAGTGCTGGCCGCGCTCAGGAAGTCCCGTGATGATACGCTGCACCGGACCCGCCTTCAGGTTATCTCCCAGCGCTATACGCGAGATCGCGGCGCCTTCACCAACATAGAGGTAGCCAGCATGCATCACAACACTGGTGGGGCTATCAAGATGGTCGGCAATCACGATTGGCTGCCCTCCATGCAGCGCCGAATCTCCCTGCGGGATGGCCACAACGCGGTTCGCTCCGCGCTCCGCGACGAGCAGCACACCCTGTGGTCCCGTCGTGATAAAACGTGGAATCTTCAAGCCGGTGGCGTAGACGCTGACCTGGAAGCCCGGCGGCAGGTGCAGGTGCGCAACCGAGGAGGGGTTGGGTATCGCTGTGGGCACGCCCCCCTGTCCCTGACCCTTGTTGCCCTGACCAGAGGAGGTATTGGCAGAATCTGCTGGGCCGCATCCATACACAGCGAGCAACAGGCACAAACTGAGCAGGGTATATCCAAAACGGCGCATAAGCATATCCTTTTCTAACAAGAAATATTTCTATTCTCCTGAAAATATAACGAGCAAACAGGTAATATGCAAGGGCCACAAAGAAGCTCTGGTTCGCGTAGGGGCGATGGCTTGCCTCGCCCGTGGAGACTACGCCATCCGGGCCGCGCCTGCGACTTGTAAATAGCGCTGGAGTATATATGTGTTAGAATAGTACCGTGAGCATTGATCTCAGACAGCTTTACCGGCGGTGAATCGTCACCACTTATACCTCTTTTTACTAGCGAAACAGCCTTTTAGTGGCCTGACAGTCCTGATACTGTTATCTAAACATCATGCATGAAAACAGAGACTTCTTCCCAGAAGGCCCAGATGCTCTCCAGGCGGGTGGTTCCTCTCCCTCCAGCCATATTCGCCACTATCCCCAAAGCGTTTTCAGTACCCTTGTCTGGTTGAGACGCGAGCATGAGGCGCTCGCCCTTGCCGAGTTAGCAGAAAAGCCACTCGACCGCGCGCAGATACTTTGCACTATCGCTGAGCACCTACGTAAGCGTGGAGATGGGCAGAAGCAGCAGATCCTGCCGATCCTTGCTCAGGCACAGGCATGCCTCGCGTCCCTGGAGGGACAGAGACGAAACAGCCGCATCCAGGGACATCTGGCAACAGAACTGGCCTGCTGGCAACAGTGGTTGCCCACGCAGGAATGGGCATATGCGAGCAACGATTCTTGGGGGCGTGAGTGGACGTTCGGCCCCTTTTTTCAACAGAAGCTGCAAGCAGGGTTATGGGAAGAAGCGCTGGCTCTAGCCCATGGTGCAGGTGATAGTGGTCAACGCTGGATGTTACGCTCTCTGTCTGGCGCTCTTGCCGAAGCGCACCACTGGGAACAGGCTGAAGAGATCGCCAGGTCGATCAAACATCCAGGAAGTAAGGTAAAAGCCCTGAGTGTGCTTGCACGCGAATTGGCCCTGGCCTCGTATGCAGAGCGCGCAGAAGCACTCTGGCGACAGGCAATCGAGGCTGCATTTGAAGAGGGAGTCAGCCCGATGGTCTTCGGCGAACTGAGCGAAGACCTGGCCAGAGCACAGCAGTGGGACCTGGCAGCACTTGTCGCCCATGCCCTGATCTTCCCTCTTCCAGGGGCAAAAATGAGAGCCAGGCAAGCCGGGAGACTACTGGATCAGCAGGCGCATGACCACATTGACATGTGCTGGATTCCCGTTATGCGCTCTAAGGCATTGGCCACACTGGCCCTGGAAACCACGAAAGCCCAGCACGGAACGCTTGCAGAGGCTCTCTGGCAGGAGGCACAAGGTGTTGCGGACTCCTGCCAGAGCACTTGGCACCACGCCATCGCTCTGGGCAATCTCACCCTCTCTTTTGCAGAGGCGGGCCTCTGGGAGCATACACTGGATACCTGGGGACAGGCAGAAGCAGTCTGGAGGGAGGGGCAGGCGCGGTGGCAGAACGGACGAGAGCAGGATGGAGACGACAGTTTCCAGCCCTTTGATGACGAGGCAGAACAACAGCGCCTCAAGATGCTCGTTCCGCTCTGTCGTCAACTGGTGAGCATCCAACAGTGGAGACAAGCATGGAAACTCTGTTGTGAGCTGGAAGAAGCGAACATGCAAGTCACCCTGGGGCGCGTGATCGCAGCAGCGTTGGACCAGATCCAACAGAGCGAAGACGCGCGGCTGGTGTGGCAGCATACGAGTGAGCTGGCTCTCGCGAGCCAGCTCTGGACGCGTGACCTGGTCAAGCTGGCACTCGCGCTTCAAGAGGCTCAGCATTATAACGAGGCCGATATGCTCTGGAAAGCGAGCGTGAATAGCGTGCTTGAGGCCGATCAGGATGATTTTGGCTCCCGTAGCACTAACTGTGGCTGGCTCGCATTGATGCTGGCACAGGCACAACGCTGGGAAGCAGCCGAGCTGCTGCTGAAAGAGAGCATGAAGGCGGTGGCTTTATTAGCAGAGGCAGATCTCTAGCAAGTTGCTTCATCTCTTTTCATAAAATATGGCCTGACCTAAAATATCCGCATGCCTTGCCCCCAGCATGCTTAGTCTCATATAATGAAGGCAACAACAAACGTATTTGCCTGAGGAATGCAGACAACACCAGCACATGGCCCCGCATTGTCGGCGGGCAAGGGGAGCCGAAGCCGGGTCCCTACGCGGATGGGGTCGCCGTGTGTGCTTGTAATTCCCGCATTATGGTTAACTAGAGGATACGTGAATGACGACTTACAAAGATGTATTTAACGCACGCGCCACGCTAAAGGGAAGCTATGGCACGGTCACCTATTACCGCCTGGCAGCTCTGGCCGAGCGCGGCGTGCAGGGGCTTGAGCGTCTGCCTTTTACCGTCAAGATTCTGCTGGAGAACATGCTGCGGCACCTGGATGGCGAGATTATCACCGAAGAGACCGCCCTGGATCTGGCGCGCTGGACTCCGGGCCACGCGGCGCAGAGCGAGGGCGAATATCCCTTCCTGCCCGCCCGCGTCCTGCTCCAGGACTTCACAGGCGTGCCGGCCGTCGCGGACCTGGCCGCTATGCGCTCCGCCGTGGCCCGCGTGGGCGGCGACCCGCAGAAGATCAATCCGCTGGTGCCCGCCGACCTGGTGATTGACCACTCCGTGCAGGTGGACCTGTTCGGCTCAACCCTGGCCTTCGCGCGTAACGTTGAGCGCGAGTATGAGCGCAACTCCGAGCGCTACGCGCTGCTCCGCTGGGCACAGCAGGCCTTCAACAATTTCCGCGTCGTCCCGCCCGGCACCGGCATCGTCCACCAGGTAAACCTGGAGTTCCTGGCTTCCGTGGTGATGACCAAAGAGGAGCAGGGCACGATGGTGGCCTTCCCCGATACCCTCATCGGTACCGACTCACATACGACGATGGTGAACGGCCTGGGTGTCCTCGGCTGGGGCGCCGGCGGCATCGAGGCCGAGGCGGTCTTGCTGGGTCAGCCACTCTACCTGCTCACACCGCAGGTCATCGGCGTGCGCATCACCGGCGCGCTGCCCGAAGGCTCGACCGCCACCGACCTGGTGCTGACCGTGACGCAGATGCTGCGCAAGCACGGCGTCGTGGGCAAGTTCGTGGAGTTCACCGGCCCCGGCCTCAGTTTCCTGACTTTGGCAGACCGCGCTACGATCTCGAATATGTCTCCTGAGTTCGGCGCCACCTCGACGCTCTTCCCGGTCGATGCTGAGACCCTGCGTTACCTGCGCGGCACCGGACGCGACGCCAAGTTGGTCGAACTGGTTGAGCACTACACGCAGACTCAGGGGCTATTCCGCACTGACGAGTCGCCCGAACCGGCCTTCGACGAACTGCTCGAACTCGATCTCGCCAGCATCGTACCCAGCCTGGCTGGACCGCGCCGACCCCAGGATCGCGTGGCTATGCAGAATCTGGGCCAGGTGTTCCGCGAGGCCTACGCCGACCGCTTCGAGGCGCTACGCAAGAACGCGACAACAGAGAATGCCCTGCTGCGCCTGAGCGACGAGGGCGGCAAGGCAAACCCCGATCCCGTTGCGCAAACTGAAGCCGAAGACAAAGCGCTCACCAAGAATGGCCACGGCAAGGAGAGTATGCACACCACTAACGGCCACTTGCACGATGTGGTAGTGACTATGGGCGAGACGCAGAGCCACATGACCGATGGCTCCGTGGCTATCGCGGCCATCACGAGCTGCACCAATACCTCCAACCCCTCGGTGATGATCGCCGCCGGCCTGCTAGCGCGGAACGCCGTCGAGCGCGGCCTCTCCGTCAAGCCAACCGTGAAAACCAGCCTGGCCCCTGGCTCGCGCGCTGTCATCGATTACCTGAAGAACGCGGAACTGCTCTCCTACCTGGAGGCCCTGCGCTTTCACCTGGTGGGCTATGGCTGCAC
>JALYVR010000411.1 GCA_030853145.1 Chloroflexota bacterium
ATGGTACACTCCCGCTTTGTATCATCTCTACGATTCTAGTTGATCTTTGTCGAGAAGTCAATTTGAGCTTTGTCGAGAAGCCGATGATAAAATATCAATTTTTCTGTCATTTTATTTTTAATATTGATATTTTATCACTACTCTGGTATAATGAGAACAGCGTTCTCCTACGACGTTTAGTTTCTGGGGCAATCTGCTTTGTTTCCTTTGCCGGCTCTCTTTTAGGCTCGTTTCGTAGACACGCTGGCACACAGAAGTGCTAAGCAACAGGTATTAAGGAGGTCCTATGAGTACCTTGCAAATTGGAGCCACACACCGTTATCTCGCACACTATCCCAGCAATGGTTGGCGCGCCTGGTATCTTGCGCTGGCCGTTATCGCCACGGTCATGCTCTACTACGAGTCGTATATTCTTCCTTCGGTATCAACCCTGATCATCACGACGTTCAAAATTAGCCTCGCGCAGTACGTGCTTATCCTCTTAGCCAGCAATCTCCTGGGTGCGGCCGCGACGCTTCTCGGCAGCCTCTCGGATCGCATCGGGAGAAGTAATCTGATCGTCTATGGTTTGCTGATCACCGGCATCGGCACAGTGCTTGTCTCGCTGACTCAGAACTTCGGGCTTTTCTTGCTCGTGATCTTTGTCATAGGCTTTGTCGAGGGCGTCATTCTGGTCGCCACGCCCGCGTTGGTGCGCGATTTCTCCCCGCGTTTTGGGCGCGCTATGGCCATGGGCTTTTGGACGGTTGGCCCCGTCGGCGGAAGTTTTCTGGCAACGGCGGTTGCCAGCCAGACGCTACCTGTGTACGGCACTTGGGAGTCGCAGTACGTGATTGGCGGAATTGTTGGCCTGATCATTTTCGTGCTCTGCTTCCTCTTTCTGCGCGAACTTTCGCCCGGCCTGCGCGATCAGGTCATGAACACGGCGAAGGAGAAAGAAGTGGTTGAGAGCCGCGCATCCAGCATTGATGTGGTCGGTGCTATGCAGCATCCCTGGCGCCAGATGCTCAAGCCGCGCCTGCTCATCAGTTCGTTCGGTATCAGTGTCTTCCTGCTCATGTACTATGCTGCCGTAGGCTACTTCCCGCTCTACCTGCACTCCATCTTTAAATTTACATTAGCTCAGGCTAATGGGCTGGTCAGCATTTACTGGGCAGTTAACGTCATTGCGGCTGTACTCTTCGGCTTTTTCTCTGACCGCTTGCATACACGTAAGCCCTTCATGCTCCTGGGTAGTGTGACAACGATCATTGTGACGATCCTCTTTATTAGCCGCATTGGCGTGCCTACGAGCGGCCCTCTCATGGCTGTTTTCCTCAGCCTCTTCGGCCTCTCCCTGGCGGTAGGATACGTGACCTGGCTAGCACTCTTTACGGAAAATCTGGAGGAGATCAATCCCGCGCTGATCGCGACAGGCCTGGCCGTCCAGGGTGCGATCTTACGCCTGGTGGTCGTCCTCTCCATCGCTGGATTTGTGGTCGTTGTGGTTAACCCGTTCAATGGGGCGCAGTGGGGTACGTGGTGGTGGGTCTGTGCCGTGGGCGCGGCTGTTTTCCTGCCAACCATCTTTACCCTCTCCGGCTCCTGGCGCCCTATGAGCGCCTCTGCCGCCGCGCAAGAGCGCAGCCCGAATCTCGAAACCACTGAGCCAATTGCGCATCAAGGGTGACTATACTAGATGTGAGACGTGTGTCATCTTTACCGTGTGAATAGCCAAGGAGGGCGGCGCTTCCTCCCACAGTTGAAACATGGGGGGTACCCGCGCCGCCATTATCATGGAAGGAGCAGACTACCGTGCCAATCGCGAACAGCCGCACTCTCAGCACAACCAGCGTCCGAGGACTACGCTACGATTTGCCGCCGATGCGCCTCTGGCAGAAGGCCAAAAAACTGGGGATTTGGAACCCGAGCGACATTGACTTTACGCAGGATAAACATGATTGGCAAGGCTTGAAAGCGGTCGAGCAGGATTATCTGTTGCGTCTGTGTTCACAATTTTTAGCAGGCGAAGAGTCAGTGACGCTTGACCTCTTGCCGCTGATTATGACCGTTGCTGAAGAGGGGCGCATTGAAGAGGAGATCTACTTGACCTCATTTCTGTGGGAAGAGGCCAAGCATGTCGAAGGCTTCCGTCGCTTCCTTGATGAGGTGGCCCAGGAACACGGCGATCTGACCCGCTTCGGCAACGCTGCCTATAACAAAATCTTTTACGAAGAACTGCCCACCGCGATGAATCGGTTACGCACCGACACCTCGATCGAGGCGCAGATACGCGCCTCCACCACCTACAACATGATTATCGAGGGGGTCATGGCCGAAACAGGCTACTACGCTTTCTACAAAGTGTTGACGCGCAACAACCTCATGCCCGGTATGCAGCAATTCGTGGCCAACCTCAAACGCGACGAATCGCGCCACATCGCCTTCGCCATCTACTTCCTCTCGCGCCTCGTCGCCGAGCACGGCGATAGCGCCTGGAATGCTCTCGAAGCCCGCATGCACGAACTCTTGCCACTCGTCATCGAAAGCAACAATCTGGACACGCTGATCTACACGGACGGCATTCCCTTTGACCTTGATGTCAACGAGTTCAATGAATACTCAACTACTCAATTCCAAAAGCGCTTCGACCGCATCCAAAAGTCGCGCCACCAGAGCCTCGAAGAGATCAATACGATTGCGAACAGCCTCGATGAAGTGCTCGCATAGCTTGACAAGAGGAAAAGCACCAGCAATCTGCTCCATCGATGGAGCAGATTGCTGGTGCTTTTCCTCTTTGTCTGTCCTAATAAAGTAGCCCTTCAGGCCGTTCGAGCAGGTTGCTAGCTCAGTTCCGGTACCAGAACTGGTCCCAGGCCTTCCAGAAATTCTCGGCCGTCGAGATGACCGTACGCGCGCCATCGATGCGGACTCCGGGGCGGCCCTTGAAGTCGCTGGCGCGGTCGGGCGTGGCCAGCTCGACTTTGAAGGTCACAGGTGTGCTTGCTGGCTTGTAAGGTGCGGGCCAGTTGGGTGTACTCAGGGCGCGGGCCACGCCCATCTCGATCAGCGGGCAGGCATCCCTGGGGGCCATGTTCTGCGCGGAGTAGCGCCCCAGGCCTATCTTGACCGGGGCGGTAACCACCTCATCGCCCAGCAGCGCCGTGACCTCGCGGCAGGTTGCTACATCCCCGGAGACAAAGACGGCTGGCACATCCCAGCAGCCGGCGATGGACGCCAGGATACCGCTCTCGCCCACCAGCGTATCGTTGATCGAGGCGTTGTACCAGGCCTCCGATGATACCGTGTGACATAGCACCCCATCGGGCGTGCCTGCCATCGCGTGCGCGCCCACAAATAAGATTGCGTCGCATCCCTGCTCGAAGGCCTGGATATAGCGCCCCCAGGGATAGCCAAAGACGTACTGCGCGCCCGATTCCAGGCGCTCCGGGAGAAAACTCTTGAAGCTGTATGCTCCTCCCGCTCCGTGACAATCGACGACGATGATCTCGCTGGCCCCGGCGGCACGAGCGCCGCGCACCGCCGCATTCACTTCATCGGTATACAGCTTGCGGCACTCTTCATACAGGGCCGTACCAGCGTTGACCTGCTCCCAGGTCTCGATGCACGCAATCCCTTCCATATCACAAAAGATGACGACACGCATAGTATAACTCGCTTTCGCATCAATATAAATTTGCTATCAAATGTCTAACGCTGGTTATATTTGTTCTCCAGTTGCGCAAGTTTTCGTTTCTGGCGCGGGCTTGGTTCGTATTCGCGGTACACGCGCTTGCCGATTCTCCAGCCTATGTAGCCACAGATAATGGCCGCGCCCACCAGCGCGCAACCCATAATGACGCGGACATTGGCCAGCAGCGCGCCATTCAAGATGTGAGATAGGGGGTCACCATATACACGGGCAATGACGGCAACAATCAGGCTGAGAAACATACCCACGGTCATTCCCAGGCAGCAGCCAAGCGGCCCTCCATTCACATCAGCCTGCGCTTCCGGTGGGAGTGTTAATTCAGGGGAGAGTTCTGCCGGCGACTGCGTTTCGGTGGCTGGCTCTGGAGTGTTAAAGGGCCAGTTCTCCTCTTCCTGCGCTTGAGCAGTCTCTCCCTCATATTCTGACGACTCCTGGGGATTATCCAGGTTATTTTCTGCCATGTATCCACTCGATCAATCGCTCAAAATGTGCCAAACTGGCGGTCCCCGGCGTCTCCTAGACCCGGCAGGATGAAGCCGCGATCATTCAGGCTCTCGTCGAGCGCGGCGATGTAAATGTCGATATCGGGGTGTGTCTGCGACAGTTTGAGCAGGCCATAGGGCGCCGCGATGATGCCCACGTAAGAGAGACGCGCGATGCCGCGCAGTTTGAGTATATTAATGGCATCGATAGCTGAACCGCCGGTGGCCAGCATGGGATCGACGGCATAGCACACCTGGAGGTTGACCTTGTGCGGGAGCTGGTTATAGTACTCCTGTGCTTGCAGGGTATGCTCATCGCGGCGCAGTCCCAGGTGCCAGACCTGCGCATCGGCTATCACCTCGCGAAAGCCCTCGGCCAGCCCAAGGCCCGCGCGCAAGATTGGCGTGATGCCGATGCCGCCCGCCAGGTGCTGCCCTTGTGCCGGCCCCATCGGCGTCTCAATAGTCACCCTATCCAGCGCCAGGGAGGCTGTGGCCTCGTAGGCCAGCAGGGCGCCGATCTCCTTGACCAGGCGGTAGAACTCGGTCGGGGTCGTCTCTTTCGCGCGCAGGGCGGTCATCTTATGAGCCATCACCGGGTGCGAAGAAATATGCACGCGAGGAAGGTTGAGTACCTCGTCCCGCGTGGGCTGCGGCACCCCCTGCATCGGTAGCCTGGGCCGATTCCCGCTCTGGGTACTTGTTTCAGGCATCGTGTATGCTCCTTGTGCGTTGTTTCAGCAATGAATATATTGTTCATAGGAAGGAGGCTGTTCTGGAAAGAGCGATCGTGAGCATGCCCTGCATACACCCCCCCCCGGCCTCGTTTCTTTCTGTAGAGGCATATTAGCATAATTATACTACATACGCAGCGTACTGGTCTCGCTAAGTTCCTCCTCCTTCGTAGCTGCGCGAGTGTATCGCGCGTGGCTAGCTCCAACGACATGGTAGTCC
>JALYVR010000412.1 GCA_030853145.1 Chloroflexota bacterium
CGCCTGCGCACAACCAGGGAGCGGGCCGAGTCCGCCGAACAGGAGCAGGCCCGGCAGGTGCGCCAGTTGGAACAGGCCATGAGCGTCGCCGATGAGCAGGGAAACGCACTGCGAGCCAGGCGCCAGCAGGCCCAGGCGCATATCGCCGCGCTCCGCAAGACCTATGGCGCTGCCAGCGAACGTATGCGGCAGATTGAGCGCGATCTCGCGGTGAGCGAAGAGCGCGTGACCGGCATAGAGCGGCAGCACGGCGAGCACCAACAGGAGGAGCGCCGCCTGCGCGAGCGCTTGATCGTCGCGCAGCAACAGATCATCGATCTCGAAGAGCAATGTGACCTCGCCAACGAGGCCGTTGACGATGCCTCCAGCACCCTGGCGGCCCTGGAGGCCCAGGTAGCCAGGGCCCAGAAAGACTACGAGCTGGACGAGCGGCGCCTGCGCTCGGCTCAGACCGATCTGATCCAGACCCAGGCGCGCCTGGGCGCCACTCAGACCGACCTGGGCCGGCAGCAGAAGCATCTTGGCGAGCGCAACCGCGCGCTGGCGGCCCGGCGCGATACGATCGCCCAGGCCCAGCAATCGTTGCGCACAGCGGCGACGCGCCTCGTTGAAGAACGCACGCACCTGGGCGAAGCGCGCGCTGAAGAGCAACGCGTAACACAGAGCAGGCAGACGCTGAGCCGTACCATCGCCGACGCGCAGCAGGAGATGGAGCGCCTGAAGTCTGCCCTCGCCGACGCGGAACGCCAGCGCCGCGCGGTCTCTGATCGCCTGAACATGCTCAAGAGCTGGCGCCAGAGCCTGAGCGGCTACAGCGATGGTGTTCGCGCCCTGCTGCGCGCACCCACCGGTACAGTCACAGGCCTGATCGGCCCTGTCCCGCAGCTTGGGGTCGCGCCGGCTGGGCTGGAAACCGCCATCGAGGCCGCGCTTGGCCCGTACTTACAGGCTGTTGTGGTGCAAACGCCTGGCGCTGCTCACGCCTGCCTGGACTATTTGCGCACTGCACACGCTGGCAGGGCGATGCTGGTCTGGTTGGAACCGGAAGCGACAGCAGAGAGCCACGATGCGCTCATCCAGCGCGAGCAAACGGCCCTGGCAGCTTTCCTGGCACCCATTCCTGAAGTGCAAGAGCATAGCGCGAGCTTCGCCTGGCGGCACATCCAGTGCGAGCCTCGCTACCTGCCCCTCTTTCGCAGGATGCTGCGCGGCACGATCATCGTGCCTGACCTGGATAGTGCCCGCGTGTGCATGACTCGTATAGCAGGCACCTCACCGGCAAGCGCTCACCCTGTTGAGACGCTGGTGACGCTGGGTGGCGAGGTGTTGCATATCGCTGGTTGGGTGACCGGCGGCCATAGCCAGGACGGAGGGCAGCATGGCTTGCTGGCGCATGAGCGCGAATTGCGCGAACTCCCACAACAGCTTGCTGAGCATGTGGCGCTCATTCAGCAATTGAACGCCATGATCCACGACGTGCAACGCGCTCAAGAGGAGCGACGGGCCGCCATGGCCGCTGTGGATAAAGAGGGGCAGAAGGTCGCTGCCCGCAGCAACGAACTGAACAGAGTTGTTGCGACGACCCAACGGGAGCAGGAACGCGCCCAGGCGGAACTGGACCTGGCGCTCTCGGTTGAGCAACAGCTAGCCGCCGAGCTGACGGGTCTGGAGCAGGAGATTCAGGCAACCCTGGAGCGAGTGCGCGCGCACGAGAAATCCCAGCAAGAGTTCGCGCGCCGGGTCGAGGAACTGCAAGGAGAGGTGGAGGAGCGCGCACTCGCCTATCGCCGCCAACAGGATGAGTTGGGTCGTGTGCGTACCACTGTCGCGGTGAAGCGGCAGGAGGCCAAATCGCTGCACCAGCAGCTCGCGAACCAGCAGAAGCAGGCCCAGGAACTCAAGGCCCAGGTTGAGCAGCAGGTAGCCCGTATACAGGATGCTGAACAGCACCGCCAGGCCTTACACGAGGCCATCGCGCTCCACCGTGTAGAACTGGAGCGCGCGCGCACCCAGACCCAGGGGCTTGCCCAGGAGATCCACGCCGCCGAAAACCAGGTGAGTGAGGTCGATCAGCAGATTGTGGCTCTTGAGCAGCAAGGAGCACACCTGCGCCACACACTCAGCGAGTTGGAGGTCGTCTATCGCCGCTGTTTGCTGGATAGCCAGAAGGCGCGCGATGCAGTCGAGACACTTCTGGAGCAATTGCGCGAGGAGATGGATATCAGCGATCCCAGGGAACTGGCCGGCTATGCCACGCAGGCCGAGAACAGTACTGACATGCTAGCTGTGGACACACCACAGGCGTCTGATGCGAGCGAGGCTGTGGAAGACCCGGAGGCCTTGTCGGAGGAAGAGGAGCTGCGCCTGCGCAGGCTGCGCCGGAAGGTCGATGGGCTACGCGGTCGTTTAAAGGCACTTGGTGGCTGCGACCCGACGGCGCCGCAGCAGTACGAGGAGGCACGCACACGCTTCGAGTTCCTCTCCTCGCAGATCGCCGATATGGAGCAGGCTGCCCTGCACCTGCGCGCGATCATCGGGCAACTCGATGTAACGATGGCGCGCCAGTTCGAGGCCACCTTCCAGGCAGTCAATGCGCGCTTCGGTGAGCATTTCACCACGCTCTTCAACGGCGGTCACGCGCGCCTCGAACTGCTGGCCAGCAGGCCAGGCGAAGACGAGGCCCCGGCGCCTTCCAGCATGCCCAGTGGTATCGAGGTCATTGTGCAGCCACCGGGCAAGAAGGTGCAGGATCTGTCCCTGCTTTCCGGAGGCGAGCGCGCCCTGGTCTCGGCCGCCCTGCTCTTCTCGCTGCTGGAGATCAACCCACCGCCCTTCTGCCTCCTCGACGAGGTGGATGCCGCCCTCGACGAGTCGAATGTGACGCGTTTCAGCGAGATCCTCAAGCGCCTGGCACAGCGCACGCAGTTCATCGTAATCACCCACAATCGCGTCACCATGACGGCCGCGCAGGCCATCTACGGTGTCTCCATGGGTGGGGATAGTATCTCACGCCTACTCTCGCTCAGGCTGGAAGAGGCTCCGGTTGCAGGCGACCGCTAAGCACAGGGGCGCTGGCGCACAACGAGTTTTTGCATGGTGCGGAAATTTGCTGAAAAAGGTGTTGACAACCCCTGGCAAGTGTGATAGTATACATCGTGTCAAGAGAAACCGCCTGTATGTGCAGGTGAATCGGTGACTATAGCGAAGAGGGTACACCCGTTCCCATCCCGAACACGGAAGTTAAGCTCTTCAGCTCCAATGATACTGCAAGGGCAACCTTGTGGGAAAATAGGTCGTCGCCGCTTCACCCGCCCACATGGGCGGTTTTTGCTAGGACTGTAATATCACTGCGGTGAGCGGTCTTTACAATGGATCTTGAGCACGCAGTCAATACATTGTTCAAGGTCCGGACAGCTACAATGTAAGCCCTGCTCCAGCATCCGTTTCATGTCCTGTGCCCGCTGCATCAGCATGTCCACCTCGGCTAGCTTCTGCTTCGCCAGGTTTTGCCAGCGTACAGAAAGCGGTGCGTCCCCGTCCAATTCATGGAGCAACATCTGCATTTCAGCCACGCTAAAGCCAACCGCCTGGGCGGCTTGAATAAATGCCAGCCTGCGCAGAATCTCAGCATAATAGCGCCGTTGCCCACCGACGCGCCGTGGGAGCGGCAGGAGTCCTACGCTCTCATAGTAACGAATTGCCGAAGCGCGAATCCCTGCGTGTCGGGCTACCTCGCCGATGGTGAGTTCCGTCATAGTATTCAGCCTTTTCCCCCCCTTGACTTCAAGTTCACTTTAACAAGTATATTCATTGTAACCGATAGAAACGTCATCGGCCAGTTCCTTGAAAAGCTCCCCAAGAGGAATAGAAAGCAAACTATGTCAGAAAATCATCCCAACCTGTTTCTGGTGAATGGCCAGGACTTTGAACAGCGCGTGCTTCGTTCCACGCTCCCCGTGATCGTCGATTTCACGGCGGACTGGTGTCCCCCCTGCCGCGTGCTGGCGCCGTTCTATGCACGGCTGAGCGACGCCTATCAAGGCAAGCTGAGTTTCGCGAAGATGGATGGTGACGAAAATGTACGTGTGCCGGCCCGTCTTGGTATCCAGGGCTTTCCCACGCTCGTCCTATTCGTGGGCGGAAGGCCTGTTGGACGCGTGATTGGACCGCACCCAGGTCGCTTGCAGCAAAGTATTGAGCGCCTGCTGGCAGAGGCGCGTGCTGAAGTGGCGGGAGAATAGTATCAGGGGAACCATAGTCGCTGGTGTTCCTACCACCTCGAACTGGTTCCCCTCGCCCTCATTATTTATCAAAGCGTGCCGATAGAAAAGACTGTATGTGTTGTTGTCACAGAATATACTGCCTATTCCATGGAGGGAAAGTATGAAAAAAAAGCGTTCTTATCGGGCAGGCAGAGCGAGCATAACACTGTTGGCTGTGACCATTGTGCTCACCGCATTTACGAGTCTCCCTGCGCACGTGTCGGCCGCGGGTTGTCCTTCAGGAATGAGTTGCGGCTCGTATAGTATCCCTGGGCTTGGCGCGCGCAAGCAGCAGGTTCTGAAGGCTGGCGCCAGCACGCTTGACCTGGCTGTGGCTATGCTAGAAACGAACACCATGCAAGCCACATATGTCGCTGGCGATGGCAAAACCGCTGACGCTGCGAACTTTGGCATCTTCAAGCAGGACTGGTATATGCTCAGAAGTGCCTGTAGCCGCTTCCGGGGCCTCACATCCAATCAGTACCCCGCCGGCATGATCCTCAATAGCAGCTTAAGCGCAGATGTCATGTGTCTCCATGAGAGCCAGCGCTACTATGGCCTCAGCACCTGGTTTGCGGGTGAGCGCTATGGTCAGACCGGGATAGGCCACCCAAATACGCCGGATATTGCCATGTATACAACGGCGATCTACTGGATTCAAAGCCAGCTCACCTCTCACGTAGCAAACCTATCGAATAATACGCGCTTCTGGGTAGTTGTGCCGGCTATTTGAACAGGAATAGGACAGCGTGCCTATAGATGTTCTCTCGTCGATATCTTCTCGTTTAGGATGGTAGGAAATGGAGGCGAAGGGGGAATGCGATAGATGCAGAGGGCTGACATCGGCGTGGAGGAGCCG
>JALYVR010000022.1 GCA_030853145.1 Chloroflexota bacterium
GCCGGGTGCAGGCTGCGGAAACAATCGACGTAGCCCGCTCCACGCACAAGACCGATACTTGTGCGCGGCGCATAGATCCCGGCCGCCATATCTACGAGCTTCATAAGCAGCCGGCTGCGGGGGATGAGTCTCAGCAGCGGGTTAAGCATGTGCAGGCGCTCAGGGATTACATACGAGAGGTGCGGATGGCCATCGGCCGGATTGCTGTTCGCCTGTTCTTGATCGAGCCTGACAACGTAGCGCAGCAGAGCGCTGGCCTGCAACTGGTCGCCGGGGGCGATGGCGTTGAAGTCGCCCATCAGCAGGTGCGGCTGGCCCTGTAGCGGCCCCATGATGCGCAGGATCTCTCGCACCTCGCGGCGCCGCCTGATATCACCGGCCCGCCGCTGGCTAAACGAGGCCACCAGGTGCGTCACAAACACGGTCAGCGGCTCCCCATGATCCTCGACACATACCTCCAGCAAGGGACGCGTCAAGATACCTGGCCGCGTATGCACTCGCGTCCGTATGATCGGCAGTCGCGTTAGCAGCCCGACCTTGAATTCACTGTCATAGCGGTAGTGTACGGACCCGTTATCGTCGCCCATCACAAGCTGCATGCCCAGCCGCTCGGCCAGTTCCTCGACGACCGTTGGCCGCTTGAACGCCTGCGGATGGATGGCCTCAGGCAGCCCCACAATGTCGGGACGAGCCGATTGGATGATCTGCGCCAGCGCATCCGTGCGCCTGCCCCGCGCCCGTATATTATATCCACCGGCCAATATATTATAAGAGACAACTCTCGTCATTTGTAAAAACCCTTCCGTTGTCTATGCTATAAGTCTTCCCTCTTACTAGACGAGCATGAGGCCACAAAGGATACGATTTCGCTATCCCTCTACGAGTCCTTCAGCTCCTCGTGATCCTCTACAGGTATCGTTCGATAGATCTTTCCGCTGTTCTTGTGCTATTGCAGCACACCTTCCCTGCTGATTCGCGCCAGAAAGCCGATAGGGAAGAGTGAAATGACAGCTATGTGTCGAGCTTCACCGTCGTTCTTTCTGAGGTATCCTATGAAGCGTTTGTATTGTGCGTCTCTTTCCTGGTGGTTTGCCAGAACGATCCCAGCTCATGCCCCTATGACGAGCCTGGTTGAATGTGAACAGGTGCGCAAAATGCGGCTGTTAAGCCTCCTTTTGCTCCTCACCTTGATGCTGAGCCTGCCCTTTCTTCTCTGGAGCAGCTTTATTCGTCTTGATGGCGGCTCGATCCACTATTGGTTGCAGCAAGGCTGTTTTTTTCTGACCATCTGGCTTAATAGACGAGGACATCTGAAAAGTGCCACTATGGCGTATTTCGTTGGCGTAACGTACACGTCTTTCTCTACTATGTTCGCTGTCCCTCTGCACGATTCCATTGCCATGCTCTGGCTATGGATGCCGCTGATTCTTCCAGCGATCGTAGCCGGACTCTTTTTGCCTGCCTGGGCGCCATACCTGCTGGCAGTCATCGAGAATGGCATCATCTTCTGGTATCTGCTCGTCAAGTGCCATATGCAGATGGAACATCTAATGTCGCAAGACATGCAGATTTTACTTCTTATGTACATCTGCATCCTCATCTACTCCTCAGCAACAGTAGCTGCCGTCTATGCAGTGACGACAAAAAAAGCGGTCATCCAGGCAGACCGCGCTGCCGAGTTGGAGCAGGCCAATGCCACTCAGGAGCAAACACACGCCGCTCTTGTCAATGCCTACGCCAGGGTCGAGCAACTGGCAACCACCGACATGCTGACCGGCTTGCCCAATCATGGGTCACTGCTAGAACACCTTGAGAAGGAAGTTGAGCGCTCACGTCGTTATGGACATCCGTTGTCCATCCTCTTCTTCGATGGTGACCACTTCAAGCGTGTCAATGATACCTATGGGCATGCCGTCGGTGATGTTGTGTTACGCGAGATAGGCGAGCGGGTGCGCAGCGTCGTGCGTGCGGGAGACACCATAGGACGCTACGGCGGAGAGGAATTCCTTGTGCTGCTCCCGGAAACGGGGGCCGAGGAGGCCTCCATCCTGGCCGAACGCATGCGTGCAGCCATGGTCTTGTTCCCGCTAGGCATGACGCAAGTGGATGGAGGCATCAATGTGACCATCAGCGTCGGCCTGGCGAGCTATCCGCTCGATGGCCAGAGGGCCGGCGAGGTTCTTGAAAAGGCAGACCAGGCTATGTATTGGGCCAAGCGCCTGGGACGCAATCAGGTCCGCAAGGCGGCTGAGGTACAACGCTTGAACTGCGACCCCGGCCTCATCTCCACCATGGATGCGCTAGACCGCCGCGCGGATGGGCGCAGCGGAGAGGAGGAACGCACGACGAGCCATCTAGAAATTGTCTATTCTTTGATGTGGCTGCTCGATCTGCGGGATCACGGAATCTTCACCCATTCCCACCAGGTGAGTGATCTCTCAAACGCGATTGCGCGAGAACTGGGACTGGATGAGCGAACGTGTAGCGCGGTGGCAACAGCCGGACTCCTCCATGATATCGGCAAAATAGCCGTTCCTGATGCGCTCTTACAGAAGTCGGGTCATCTCACGGCGAGCGAATGGGAGTCTATCAAACAACATCCCGTTTTGGGGGCCCAGATCCTGGAGGTGAGTCCTTCAGTGCAACATTTGATGCCCGCCATTCGCCACCATCACGAGCACTGGGATGGCAGCGGGTATCCAGATCGCTTAAGTGGCGAGGAGATTTCATTGGAAGCCCGGATTATCGGTGTCGCTGAGGCCTACGAGGCTATGATCGCTAACCGTCCCTACCAGGCCGCCCGTTCGCCAGTGGCGGCCCTATTGGAAATCGTGCGCTGCGCCGGGTTCCAGTTCGATCCGGTGGTCGTGCAGGCCCTCTCAACACTGCTCGCCCGGCAGCTAGAAGAGATGGGAGCCCGCGAAATGAGCAGTACACGCTAAATGTACTTAGCCACCTGGCTGTGTAAAGGTGCTTATGAGACAGAAGAGGAAGCCTACGATTGGCAGCCAGAACCCTGGCGCCAGTGATGCATGAATGCGTGGTGGATGGCCCATCATAGGGAGAAGATTGGCGAAAGCCAGGAGATGAAGGCCATCAAAAAAGAGATACGCGCAGAATCCGAAAAAAGAGATGAGACCAGCGAGCCTTTCCCATAAGGGTAAGTACCCGCGCTGGAAACTTAAAATACGTACCGCAAGCATGATAGGAATGGTGAGTATGACAAAGGAGAAAGCCACGCCCCAGCGCGGGCTAATCGAAGCGATATCGAGGAAGACTCGCCACGTCCAGTCTATTCTCGCAGCAGCAGGATAAAGTGGGCAGGGAGGAGGAATAATCGCGCATGAGTCATACGAGATCGTGTCGTATGGCAGAAAAAAAGCCAGCATGATGAGCGCCGGACCAAAAACACCGAGTAATAAGGTAATGCGAGCGCGTGATGCCCATCTCATAAAGCGGCCCCTCAGCGGTTATATATGCGGATATGCGCATAATTCTACCATAATACACTTCCCCCTTACAATCTTAGATGGATGAGGCCAGCAGGGCACCCCCAGGGATGCCCTATATGTTCGCTCCATGCTCTGATATGTAGGGGCGCGGGCTTGTCAACCGCGCCCCTACGGATACACCGCTCGCTTCTCTTAACTCCAGGTTACATGTTCCAGCAGGAACGCCGGCAGTTCATCGATGGCGAGCCGGATCTGCGTCATGGCGTCGCGCTCGCGCACGGTTACCGTCTTGTCCTCCAGCGTCTGAAAGTCGATGGTGATGCAGTAGGGCGTGCCGATCTCATCCTGGCGGCGGTAGCGCCGGCCGATGCTGGCCACGTCGTCGTACTGCGAGACCATCAGGCGTTGCAGGCGCTTATGGATATCTTTGGCCGCCTGCACCAGCGGTTCCTTGTTTTTCTGCAGTGGCAGCACGGCTACCTTGACCGGCGCCAGCGCCGGGTGCAGGTGCAGTACCGTACGCACATCTTTGCCGTTAGGCTCTGGCTGTTCCTCGTAGGCGTCGATCAGCAGGTTGAGGAAGGTGCGATCAACGCCCCCCGAGGTCTCGACGATCCATGGCATGAACTTCTCGCCCGTGACCGGGTTGCTGTAGCTCAGGTCCTGCCCGCTGTACTGGCTGTGCCGCGAGAGGTCCCAGTCTTGCCGCCAGTGGATGCCCTCCCACTCCTGCCAGCCGAGAATGGTCTGGTATTCGATATCGAAGGCCTGCTTCGCGTAGTGCGCCAGCTCGTCGGACCCGTGCGCGCGCAGCCGCAGGCGATCTTTATGGTTTATCAGCCCTGTGTACCAGTCGAAGCGGAACTGTTTCCAGTGGTCAAACCACGTCTGCATCTCGCTGGGGTGGACAAAGAACTGCAAGTCCCACTGCTCAAACTCGCGCTGGCGGAACAGGAAGTTGCCGGGTGTGACCTCGTTGCGGAAGGCCTTCCCGATCTGGCAGATGCCGAAGGGGATCTGCATACGCGACGACTTCAGGACGTTATCGTAATCCAGGTAGATGTTCTGGCAGGCCTCGCCGCGCAGGTAGGTCTTCATGCGGTCGCCCTCCACCACGCCGAGGTATGTCTCCATCAGCAGATTGAAGGTGCGCGGCTCCGTCAGCTCGCCGCCGCAGTTGGGGCAGGTATTCTGCGCGACATTCTCAGGTGGTAGATGATCGATGCGGAAGCGCCGCTTGCACTTCTTGCAGTCCACCAGCCGGTCAACAAAATTCTCGACGTGCCCGCTGGCCTCCCACACGCGCGGATGCGTCAGGATCGCCCCCTCGATGCCGACCACGTTATCCTGCGTCTGCACCATCGACCACCACCAGTAGCGTTTGATGTTGTTGCGCATTTCGACGCCCAGCGGCCCGAAGTCATAGATGCCAGAGACCCCCCCGTAAATCTCGGAGTTGGGGTACACAAAGCCGCGCCGCTTGCACAGCGACACGATCTTATCGATGGGGGTGAACGCATCACCCGTGGACTGTACCTGGTCCTGTTGTGTCTGTGTCATAGGAATGAGTGGTCCTTTCATGGACTCCACAATAAAAAAGCCCCAGGCGTTTTCAAGAACGCCAGGGACGAATGTCTGCCACCGTACAAAGATCGCCTGGGGCTGCTTCCCTTTTCCAACGGCGTCTTATGGCATCATGCGCGGTTCCACCCTGCTTCTTCACGCCCCCACAATAAAGGCGTGAAGCCACTCATTAGAAACCAGCTCCGAAGCGCCCTTCACCCGTTTCTGGATTGCCGACCTCGCACCATCCGCCTGCTCGCTGCTACCCTCGACAGGCTACTCCTCTTCATCACCGCTGGCTGTAATTCTATGTTGTTATTGTACCACAGGTAGTATAGCGGAGAACGCAAGGATGCGCAAGAGACCTCCGCAAGGAGGCGGCAAGTCACTCTTAGAACCATTCTGCTAAGAGAGAGGTAGTACATATGATTCGTCTAATATCGCAAAGATAAGTTCGACAAATTCACTGTACTTTTTCTTTTCCTTAATAACCTCCGTCAGGTTAAAATACTTATATATTGTTGCATCTTTATCAATTCGCTCACGAGCTTCTGTCGTAATGCAGCTTGCGACAAAAATTGTTTTTGCATCAGAGGCAGTTCGTAGTGTATCCTCAAACGATTTTTTAGCAGCACCATAGCGTTCTAATGCACCAGCGGGGTCGGTTCCTCCTTTCACCTCTATTACTCCAAGAGTGTTACCTCCTTTACCTACAAGGCGAATATCTGGTTCGCTGGAAAATAATATTGAGGTTGCGTTATTTAACATCACGCCTCGATATTTTCCAATGCTTCCTAACTGTTCTTCGATTTTGACAGGATCGAAAGACTCAATTCCTGTGCCATTTTTGAGTATGAAAGCAGATAGCAGATCCAGTTTTACTGCCTCTTTCACTAACAGGCGCTGTACAACCTTCTCTGCTTCTTCACCTATGGCATTACGCCACGCTCCATCAATTTGTGCTCCTGTTGAGGCAAGCAAAATACCATGAAGTTCTTCTTTTGTGAAGCTCTGAATAGAACTATCAATGATGAGGGAGATATGTTCATTAAACAAATTCACAATTAGTGCAATCTGTTTATCATTAAGGGAATTTCTATTGTCAATATCAACTTCAAACTTTGCAACATTGATGCCAATAAGATAATTCACAGATTTCTGCGATAAAGCAGCAATGTTACGATAGTAAGCAAGAAGGACTGGATATTCCCTTAGCAGTTTCGGGTGACAAAATACCTGTATCAATTTCAATTCTGCGTGTTTGCAAATGTATTCATACGCATCTTCACCAATACCCCACTGTGACCGTTGATCCCAGTTATAGAGTTGAGCGAGGGAAAATATGCTTGCAAGGATTGAGGGGAATGAAAGAACATTATATTCTTTCAATTTGCGGTAGAAGAAGGTAGAACGTAACCGGTAGTTAATTTGGTGTGCCTCGATGAGTAGCTGATCTCGTGCTTGTGCCATGTGAGCCTCTTTCTCCCATATATAAACGCATTTTCTTAACTCAGACCGTCCATGATTGCCCATTTGTTGACTACTATTTCCCTTGCCTCTGTTGAGTGTCCAAATGTGTTTTGTTGTCAAGCCGAATGACTCTGCAATATCCGAAAGGATGAGATCAACGGGAACTTCTTCGCCGGCATACCGAACATTATCATTCACCATGATAATAGTGCCACCGGGTTTAAGAACACGGGATAATTCATAAATAACAAAGCACAATTCGTAAAAATAGTTGCGAACCAATGTCGCGATGCCTGGATTGTTAAGCTTCCCCTCAACTTGGTAGAGGTCAAGAATAGTGAGAACTTCCTGTAATGCTTTTTGCCCTTGGAAGGCCGCATTGATCACATCAAGCTCAACCTCACGTCCCAACTCCCTGTAAAAACTCTCCAATCTATCTCTTTTATCTTTGTTTTCAACTGTACAAGAAAGCATTTCTTGGCGTAAATGTTTGACTTGCTCGTCGTTACGCCCTAAACAAACTAACTCCAGTGCGTAGGTACGAGTGTAGTCATATCTATTTGCATATGGGGGTGAGGTAAATACTATGTCAATGGAATCTTGCTCAATTTTGGGAATAATTTCCAAACAGGAGCCTTCGTATAATTCAGGTAACACATGTGCTACCTGTGGAGTGGTCTCTTCAAAGAGAGATTGCTGCATACACCTTCCTTCAAGGTCAGCAGCGATCTGCCCCAGTTTTTCTTCTATCGCTTCTCGGAATGGCCGAATGCAACCCTTGTTAAAGAGAACATTTCCCTGTGAACGTCCAGAACGATAATCCCAGCGTAAGTACTGTCCATCTTTTCGCGTGAAGCTAATTTCCTCAAGAATACAAAACGCGCTAAACAAGAGCAATGTTCTGATATCTTCGTTTCCAATAGCCTCATGACAATATGAAATATAACCAATGAGTTGCTTTTCCTCCCCTTCGGGGAATGCGCCATTTGTAATGGCGATATGCTTGAATGCGTACTGCTCGTTATAGTACTCGGCAAAGTCCATTTGCAACAGACGTATAATTGTACTACGGAACTCATAAGCATTGACACGCTCGGCAATAAATCGCGCTTTGGTTGCATATACACCAACAGGAAGCAGTTCAATGCCTTTTGACTGCCATCCCAAGGCGCTTGCAGCAAACAAGGCAGCACCCGCACCCGAGAAAGGATCAAGCAATACCCCCAGTTCAAATCGGCGAAGAATATAGTTAACGAGTGCCTCTGAAAATCCCTCCTTATACTTAAACCAACTATAAAAGGGTATCTTTTTGTTTGCCTGATAGCTTACCAGACTCCGGTCAAGAACTACATTAACTGATATTTTTCCCTTGAATTTGCTATATAATGCTTCCCTCTCCACTGTTGGGTTGACAAGTTGTAGCGTGGCAAGGGCATCATTGAGATCTGTTTTTGGGTCAACACTCAAGTATTGGTGTCCTTTCGTCCAAATAACTACTTAGTTTAGCATTTGTCTGAGCAGTTGGGTGCTAAGGCTTTAAATAGGCATCCATTGTAACTTGTCTTGGCTATTCTTTCAATAGCTTCCATACTTTCATAACCCCGAATTATTGGTTCTCCCTCACCTTCGATACTACTGACGAACTCAAAAAAAGTGGGGGGAGATATCGCCAAACGAGGCTTTTTTTCTCATAGCAGGGAATACACGTCAACTTTTACGCTTGCAGAGTTTACCTCCACAAACATGGAGTTCGCCAGCAGTGTCACTTTCCGTGCAATGACATGCGCTCTTTAGATATATCTATTTGGAGATTCGCCATTGGAGCAAGTCGTCGTGAACACCTTTTAACTTATGTCAAGCTTAATATTCATAAGGAAGCAGGACAAAAGATTTAAAGGCTTGTAGAAAAAATTATCAAAGTATATAATCGTTTCATCCAAAGGAAGGGTTCGAGCCTTTAGTAATTTAAGTCACATTTAATCCATCAACATGGTATACTTGATATACTACAGAACTTTCAGTATAGAAAGGGTGACTAATGGCAGAGGAACAATATAAAAGAGATATCGAAGAAACAGATGAAATTTTAGACTTTGCAGAAGGCGACCCAGTAAACTTCTGGGAGGAGAAACAGCGTGAATTAGTAACAAGTGTAGTTGATTATAATTTGTCTACACTGACAGATCTTATTCTTACTGATGCTATCGATTTATCACCCCACTACCAGCGTCGGTATCGCTGGGATGATATAAGGCAATCAAAGTTGATTGAATCTTTTCTTATGAACGTTCCTGTTCCCCCAATCTTTCTCAATGAAGATAAATATGGCAAGTATTCTGTTATCGATGGAAAACAGAGATTGTTTGCTATATCGAATTTCTTGCGAGGTCGTCTAAAGTTAAAAGGCCTAAGAGTTTTCTCTGATATTAACGGACTATCCTTTGATGATCTTCCGGGAGATCTAAGAATAGTAATAAAGACAAGACCAACTATGCGCTCAATTATCATTCTTCGCCAATCTGATGAGGATGTAAAATTTGAGGTATTTCAACGGCTTAACTCAGGAGGGGTATTAGTAAACCCGCAAGAGATACGTAACAGCGCGTATACTGGGCCCCTTAACAATATGATCCTAGAGTTATCTATCAATAAGAAATTTCATTCTTTACTTGGGATTAAAAACAAAGAAAATTCTGCCATCTACAAAGAAATGAGAGACGCGGAACTTGTTCTGAGATACTTAACTTTTCGAGATACATGGCAAATTTTCTCAGGAGGGGTAAAGCGTTCATTAGACCGATACATGGCTGATAACAAAAGAATGCCTGAACAAAAAATCGAAGAAGTGAGAAATGATTTTTTACGCACCCTCGATGTAGTTGAAGCGGCTTTTGGCGAACATGCTTTTCGACGCTGGCTTCCAGACCAACAAAAATGGAAACAGCAAATTTTAGCTGCGCTTTACGATGCAGAAATGTTTGCATGTCGAGGACTCTCCGTGACTAAAGCTCGCCAAAATCGAGATGAGATCATACAAAGTCTAAAGCTTCTTTTCGTAGACGACGAATTTCGTAAAGCAATTGATTCTTCCACTAACGCACCTGGATACTTTCGTACTCGCATCCAAAAAGTAGGTAAGATGCTTCATCAAATTTTGGGATAGAGGGTGTGGTGTAATGCACAGTTCAAATGCACTTTTGGAGTTTGAAGACTCTCTAAAGATGGTTGAAGAACTTCTAAAAATTGAAAAAAAATATGACAACCCACCCCGTCTAAAAGATCAGAAAGCAGTGCAAGGTTTGAGAGGCGGTGCAGTAATTCTTATGGTAGCTGCTTTTGAGAATTTCTTGAGAAGAACAATTTCAGAACATTTAAGGGAACTGACTGTTCATCCAAAAGTTTCATTCGATAAGCTGCCTCCACGCATGAAAGTAAATTGTGTATTTTTGACTCTTGACAATGCAATGAAAGGGCCACCTTCGCGAGGAAAAGTTGAACGGCTACCAGATATCGAAAGAGCATGTCAATTAGTTTTGTCTGAAACTATTAATCCTGATTTTTTCACTGATACCAAAAGTAATCCGAATGCTAAAAATGTTAAATCGATATTTTTGGAAATTGGACTAGAAGACATCTTTGATCAAGTTAAAAACACCTTTGATCGAATTTGGAAAAAACCCATACACCAAACATTCATAGAAGACAAGCTTGACGAGATAATCAACCGCAGACACCGCGTTGCCCATACTGCCGATACTCTTCAGATTACCCGATCTGATCTTAATGAGTCAATAAAATTTCTTAAAATACTATCAAGCGTACTTGATTCACAGCTAAAAAAGCATATAAGCGCGATATTAAAAAGTAGAGTGTAGAAAAATCCAAACGAGTAGCCACGAACAACCTTTCCCCGGTCCACTCCTTAGCGCTTTTTGATGTCTGCAAAAAAAAGTAAAACCACTACAGCCATGATGGAGGAGTCTTTCGATCCTCCCATCGTTCATATGACTTCACCACAAATGGCAAGTCTGTCTCTATGCAGGTCAGGAGGCGCCTGCACTTTTCCCCTTACCCCCGCTTGTCTCCTTCACCCCTTCCATGCTACAATACACCCACAAAATGAAACATACTTACACAATCCCGCGAAGGAGAAGATTGAAAAAGCATGGCTGATGAACAAGTGGTGGCAGGGTCCCAGCCCGTGGAAACTCTCCCAGAGATCCAGGCCTTCGCGGCGCGCTACCCGTTTCCCCTTGACCCATTTCAGATCGAGGCCATAACCCACCTGGTTCAGGGACAGTCGGTGCTGGTGGCCGCCCCAACGGGCACGGGGAAGACGCTGGTGGCGGAATACGCTATCTGGTGTGCCCAGCAGCGCAACCAGCGTGTGATCTATACCACGCCCTTAAAGGCGCTCTCCAACCAGAAGTATCGCGACCTGCGCGCCTTGTATGGCGATGACGCCGTTGGCCTGGTCACCGGCGACATCGTCGAGCACAGCCGCGCCTCTATCGTGATCATGACCACCGAGGTCTATCGCAATATGCTGCTGGAGGAGGGCGGCGAGCGCTTCGCCGATGACAGCGACGCGGTGCCATCCGAGCTGGCGAACGTGGGCTTTATCGTCTTCGATGAGCTGCATTATCTGAGTGACAAGCAGCGCGGCCCCGTGTGGGAAGAGGCGATTATCTGCTCGCCCGCCTATATCCAGTTGGTGGGACTCTCGGCGACCGTCAGCAATGCCCAGGACCTGGCCGACTGGATCAGCCGCGTACACCGGCCTATCGAGCTGGTCTTCCATGAAGAGCGCGCCGTCCCGCTGGAGCATTACTACTTCGTTGATAGCACGCTGCACCTGGCAATGGATGCCAATGGTGAGCGTGTTGAGCGCTTCCCAGGCATCGGCGGCGAGTCTCGCTTCTCGCGCTCGTATACCTTTGGCGGCGGCGACGACGATGCCAGAGATAAGCCCTGGAAAAATGACCTCAAAAATGGCAAGAAACACAAGGGCAAGCACGAGAAGCAGCCCTTCGCTGATCCTCCAATCGAGCATGTATCCACTGTGATGGAAGCCAGCACACAGGTCGAGAACGAGCCAAAGAAGCCGGCGCGCCCCAAACTACACCGTGCTTCTGAGCCTGGTGAGGTGCTGACGGCGCTGCGCGATGCCGACCTGCTCCCCTGCCTCTTCTTCCTGCCCGGACGCAAGGTTGTCGAGGAGGCGGCGATGGGCGCGGCCCGTCATAGCTTTACCACGCCGGAGGAGCAGGAGCTTATCAGGGCGGAGATCGGCGTCTGGCTGGAACACCTGCCCAAAGAGGACCGCACCCTCCAGCAGGTGCATGCCCTGGCGGAGATCCTGCCGCGCGGCCTGGCCTTCCACCATGCTGGCCTGCTGCCCGGCCTGAAGGTGCTGGTGGAGACGCTTTTTGGGCGCGGACAACTGCGCGCCGTCTTCGCCACCGATACCCTGGCGCTGGGCATCAATATGCCGGCCCGCGCCGTCGTCGTTGGCAGCCTGAGCAAATTCGATGGCATCGAGATGCGCCTGCTGACCCCCAACGAGTATCGCCAATTGACCGGTCGCGCCGGCCGGCGCGGCATGGATGTGCGCGGCGCGGCGGTGATCCCCTATTCTCCCTGGGAACCTTTCGAGGCTTCGTTCCACCAGATCACAGGCGAACTGCTGCCAGTCAGCAGCTCGTTTGTCATCCGCTATAACTCCGTGCTCAACCTGTGGCGGCCCGGCGATATCCGTCACCTGCGCCGCATCTGCGCCTCCAGCCTGCGCGAGTACCAGCGCTACATGGCCTGGGAGCACCGCGAGCTACGGCGCGTGGAGGTGGTGGAGCGGCGCATGCAGAAGGGGCGCAAAGTCGGGAAAAAGAAGCTGAAGGCCGCCGAGGCCGCCACCCAGGCCCTGGCCAAACGTCGCGACGAGATCGGCGCCTACCCGCTCAGTCGCGCCGGCGCCGCCGAACTTGATGGCACCGTTTTCGCGCTGCGCACGCTCGGCTTCATTGGGCAGGACGATCGCCTGACGCTCAGTGGCCGCTTGCTACGTAGCATCTTCCACCCTGCTGGAGTGCTCATTGTGGAACTGATTATGCTCGGCATCCTCGATCAGCTCACAGCGGCCGAACTAGCGGAGGTGTGTAGTTGGTTCACCTACGACAATGACCGCCGCCTCTACAATCGCCATGTGCTCCACGCGCGGCTGGTTGAAGTGCGCAACGAACTATGGCGCGTGCAGCAGCACGTCCACGGCGTTGAGGAGCGGGCCCATATCAATTATTCTCCTGGCATCATCCCCGATTTCCACGGCATCGCCCTCTCCTGGTCGCGCGGCATGAGCCTCAATGGCCTGCTGCAGCGCATCGAGCTGGCCGAGGGCGACCTCCTGATGCTGCTTAATCAGACCATCGACCTCTTGCAGCAGGTGCAGGCCGCCGTGGGCCAGGCCCTCGATGCCCGCGATATATGGGAGCAGGAGACGCCATTGCTGGCTGAAGATGTGCCCAACGAGCGCCGCGCCGCCGTCCATGCCAATAGACGCTTGGAGCAACAGCGCCTCCAGCGCGAACGCCTGGAACGCCTCCGCCCTCTTCTGGCCCAGGCTGCGGCCTCCTTGCTGCGTGGCATCATTGTCCAGAGCCGCACCGTTCCCTCGATCGTGGCCCATGTTGGCCAAGAAGTGATCCCCCTGGACGCCGAGGAGGATACCGACCCACCCGATATCAAGGAAGAACACGATATGTAGGGACATCCCTCCATATCTATCCACCTGAATTCCCGCCACCATCGCGTTTAATTGCATTGGTAAAACATTACTTTGGTCATGCTTTTGAGGCTGATCCATTGTCAGATGAGACTAAATTGACTAAGATGTACAAGCGTGAGGATATTTTTGCCATGTTGAAATGTATCCCTGACCGTGTGTAGATAGAAGGTCAGCAGTATAATGAGGAAGGTTTGATGAACGCTGAAGCATTAGTAGGAATGGTGTTAGGAAGCTGTACTCTTCAACGCCTGGTAGGGCAGGGTGGCATGGGCGCGGTCTTTCTGGCCCAGCAGTCTCGCCCGCGTCGCCAGGTGGCCGTGAAGGTGCTCTTTCCCGCAACGTCACTGACTCCCAACCAGCTCGCGGCCTTCCTGGAACGCTTCCGGCGCGAGACAGACGCGGCGGCTTCGCTGGAACATCCCAATATCATGCCGGTGCATGAATATGGCGAAGAGAACGGCCTGGCATACCTGGTGATGCCCTACATCAGTGGCGGCACGCTCCGCGATGAGATGGAGCGCGAGGGTGCCCTGGCTCTGCCCAAAGTCATGAACTACCTGGATCAGTTGGCTGCTGCCCTGGATTTCGCGCACGAGCGCGGCGTCATCCACCGCGATGTGAAGCCGGCCAATATCTTGAAGACACCTGAGGGCCGCTTGCTGCTGACGGATTTCGGCCTGGTGAAGATTATTTCGGAGGAGCAGGCGGCTCTCGTGCGCCTCACCGGTCCGGGCGCGCCTGTGGGTACGCCGGACTATATGTCGCCTGAGCAGGTCCTGGGTCAGCCGGTCGATGGGCGCGCGGACCTCTATTCCCTCGGCGTGATCCTGTACCAGATGGTGACCGGCACCACGCCCTTTCGGGGCGATGCGCCAATGCAGATCGCCGCCCAGCACTTGCAGACGCCTCCCAAGCCGCCTCGCTTGCTGCGCGGGGACCTGCCTATCGCGGCCGAGCAGGTGCTGCTGCGCGCCCTGGCGAAACGCCCGCAGGACCGCTACGCTCGTGGCCAGGACCTGACCGCAGCCTTCCGCGCGGCCTTGATCGCCGCCGGCATTGTGGTCGATACTGGCACAAGCCCGTCGCTCCCCGTTCCCGGACACACCGGGGGCCGGCTCATGGCTTCTAAAAATCTCTTCGAGACCCAATGGCAAACAGGCGCCTCGTCCGTGATGCCGGCCGCAAGCGGGAAGCTGCCAACCAACCCGATGCCAGCCGCGTCTGCTCAAAATGAGCCGCAGCCCCGCTCTAGCGGCCTGCTCTCACGAACAGGTATGTTCCCCAGAATAGGAACCGGCATGCTGCCTGCCGTCACCGCGGCTGATACACGCCTCCCTACAGGCGCCTTGCCTTCTGCCACCGGCGTTCAGCCGTCTATGCAGCCCGGTTTTGGCCAGACCTATCAGCCGCTCACAGGCGCCTTGCCCACAACCTCCGGGATGCAGCCGGCCGTCTTTGGCACACCTGCGCATCAAACAGCTTCTCTTAGAAGCACAACAGGCGCGCTGGCGCTCCCAAGTAATACGTCTTCTCCCACCATGAAGCTGACCGGCCCTGTCAAGGTAGTGCAGGTTCCGGTTCCCGGTCAGCCCGGCCGCTTTGTGACGGGCTTGCTGCCTGTTAATGTGTCTTCATCCACCACGCAGATTCAGGCCCCGGCCGAGAGGAAGCCGGCGGGGAAACTTACGAAGATCGTAGGCATGGCTATCGTGTTGATGCTGCTCCTGGCTGCTTCCGGCGGGATCTTGTGGCTGCGCATGCATCCCGCGCCTACTGCCAAGACGCCGCCGGGACAGACAATCACGAACGCGCCCAATCCAATGGTCGCGGCGACCAACCAGGCGAATGCCACGGCCCAGGCGAATATCATCCTCGACGATGCCCTGGACCATAATCTGCACAACTGGCCTACGACTCCGACCAATGAGTATGCGTTTACTGGCGGCGCCTACCACATTACCGATCGCGGGAATAATGGTATCGCCGTGGTCCTGCAAGCGCAACCCTTTACCGGACCCCTGGCCTACTCGTTGACGATGGCGGAGATTCAGGGAAACGATACCTCCGTCAACAACTCGTTCGGCATGATTCTACGCTTCAGCCAGCATCCGCAGGGCGGCAAAACTGTCACCACCTTCTATAGCTTTGAAGTGGTAAACATGAAGGGTGGTCAGTACCGCTTCTATAGGTATGATGACAGCAAAGGCACCGCGAATGCGTGGTCGCAGGTCTGGAGCCAGAACTTTGGCAATGAATTCCACCAGGGCCATGGTGCGAAAGCCATCAATGCCTTCAAGATCTATGCGAATGGCGGCGACTTCACATTTACCGTGAATGGGAAACGGGTAGGCAAAGTCCACAACACCGCCTTCCCTGCTGGTACCGTAGGGATGCTGGTGAACCAGAATGGTACTGAAGTAGCCTTTCAAGATATGCTGATTACGCGTAATTGAGGAATTGATGAACGCTGAATCTTTGATCGGAGTGTCACTCGGAACCTGTGTGCTTCAACACTTGCTGGGGCAGGGCGGTATGGGCGCGGTCTTTTTAGCCCAGCAGTCTCGTCCGCGCCGCCAGGTGGCCGTGAAGGTGCTCTTTCCGGTGACATCGTTAAATCCCAACCAGCTCGCGTCCTTCCTGGAGCGCTTCCGGCGTGAGACGGATGCGGCGGCATCGCTGCAGCATCCCAACATTATGCCGGTCCATGAATACGGCGAACAGGGCGGCCTGGCGTACCTGGTGATGCCCTACATCGATGGTGGCACGCTGCGCGATGAGTTGGAACGCGAGGGCGCGTTACCCTTCCCCCGCGTTGTGCATTATCTGGAGCAGCTCGCGGCGGCGCTAGACTTTGCGCACGCACGGGGCATTGTGCATCGCGATGTGAAACCAGCCAATATTTTGAAGACAGCCGAGGGCCGCCTGCTCCTGACCGATTTCGGCCTGGTGAAGGTCCTGGCGGCGGAGCAGTCAGCGCAAGTGCGCCTGACCGGCGCGGGCGCGCCTGTGGGCACGCCTGACTTTATGTCGCCCGAACAGGTGCTGGGCGAGCAGGTCGATGGTCGCGCGGACCTCTATTCCCTGGGCGTCATTTTGTACCAGATGGTGACTGGCGTCCTGCCGTTCCGCGGCGAAACCCCTATGCAGGTTGCTGCTCAGCATTTGCAGGTGCCCCCGCGCGCGCCTCGCCTGCTGCGCGGGGACCTGCCTATCGCGGCCGAACAGGTGCTGCTGCGCACGCTGGCGAAGCGCCCGGCCGACCGCTATATGCGCGCGCAAGATATGGCCGCGGCATTCCGCGTCGCCCTGACCAGCGCCGGTATCCGCCTCGAAGGGTCTGAGGATACTCTCTCTCCCGCAACTGATCAGGCGACCGGGCGCATCTTTACCCGCCGCGGGCTCTTTGACCCCGTGTGGCATCCACCTACACCTGAAACCCCGCACGCCGAGCAGAACCAGCAGTCATTACTAAGAACGGCAGCGTCGCCCACGCTTCCCATCAGGCCTACCGCGCGCCCCTCGGCATCTCTGTTGGGACCACGACTGGGGAAGAAAGGTCTCTTGCGCCCGGCAGGTGAAACTGGGACAGCCTTGCCCGCAACGACCGGTGATCCGCATACACCCCTCCCGCTGGCACCAGCGGCGCTCTCGCCCGCTTCATCCGGGCTGTTGAGCAATGGCAGGATGCCCACGCCCTTCAATGCTCCCCTGCCAACTGGGAGGTTGCTGTCCATGTCGCCAGAGTCCGCCAGGCCGGCTCCCGCAGCAAGCAGGATATTCCCTCCGTCTGCGCTGCCTGGGAAGCCAGAGACATCAGCAGCGCCCGGCACTGCGACACCGGATGTGCCCTCTACGCCGGACGATGCTCAGAACGCGTCACCGGAAATAGGACCCAAACCCACGCGCCTGCTGTCATCCCTGGCAGGGAGACCGCAGGCGCCCGCTCCGCTTCCCGCGCCTCCACAGCCGGGTAACACGGCCTCTATGACGGGACAGCTTACTCCTACAGGCATGTTGCCGGCCTCTACAGGTATGCATATGGCCTTTCCCGCTGGTGGCATGAATCCGACCGGCGCTCTGCCAGACTTTGGCACGACCAGCTCTCTCCCGCTTATGGGCTACGGACAGGGTACAGCGACCGGTAATACCGTGAAGCTGACGGGACCAATGCGCGTGGTG
>JALYVR010000413.1 GCA_030853145.1 Chloroflexota bacterium
TCTCAATGCAAGGAGCAAGCTGGCCCGTCTCGCGAGCCACCATTTGAAACTCTTCCTCGATACCAATGGTAAAACGGTCAGTCATGTGTGAACTCCTTCCCCACGGTATTTTTCCACGATTCAAGAAACGCATTAGCACAATGGAGCCTGGAGCTACAGGTCCCGTTACATCTGGATAGTCCTGTTTCGCGGCCGTCAGCGCGCGTAGCCGGCGCAAAACGAGAGGCGTAGGGCGCGGACAATCGGAGGGGAACAGGGAAAGCGGTAACGAAGAACGGGGAGAAATACATAATGAGCAGCCAGGCCGCATCGTCAGACTGCCATTTGGGTGAGAGCATTGCGCCAGGGAGCACGCCAGCATACAGACTCCCTCAGGGTACAGGCTATCCTTGCCAAAGGTTCGCACCCATAGAGTGCGTACCGCTACCATAATTTACCAAAGTACTAGGACTTATAGATTACACAAGGAACATAGATTCTGTCAAGGGTCTCTGTGCGCCCCGGTCCGCGTAGGGGCGATGGCTTGCCTCGCCCACGTAGCCCTACGCGGATCAGGGCGCGGCTTAAGCCAGGCCAAGCTCCTTTGCTTTGAGGGCTGCCTGGGTGCGGTCGCGCACGCCCAGCTTGCCAAAAATGTTGCTCAAATGATTTTTCACGGTCCCGCCAGTAATGAAGAGGGCCTCGCTTACCTCGCGGTTAGAGGCGCCCCTGGAGACCAGGGTCAGAATCTCGCGTTCGCGCTCCGTCAGGTGCTCAATACCAGGCGTATCGGGGGAGGATGGGAGGGAGGAAGCAGGGGAGAGGGATGAGGCGGGAGAGAGCGCGGCAAAGACCTTGCTCGCGATATCGGGCTGGAGGAGGGATTGGCCGAGAGCGGCGGCGCGGATCGTCGCGGCCAGTTGTTCGGCAGTGACATCTTTGAGCAGGTATCCGAGGGCGCCCGCGCGCAATCCAGCGTAAATGAGTTCATCATCATCGAAGGTCGTCAGGATCACAATCTGCGTCCCAGGCCAGCGTTCGCGCGCGGTCCTGGTGGCCGCGATCCCATCCAGGCGTGGCATACGGATATCCATCAAGATCACATCGGGGGGCAGGTGCCGGGCATAGAGCTGTTCGGTCAGCGCCAGCGCTGCCTGGCCATCGCTGGCGGTTGCCAGCACCTCAAAGTCCGCTTCCAGCTCAATCAACTTGCGGAAGCCCTCGCGGACAAGCGTTTGATCGTCGACCACCAGGACACGGATGCGTTGGGTCATAGCGCTCCCTCCTTCCTGCACTATTGTAGCATGTGGAGGACGCCCATCGAGGAGGCCTGCATGGCGGTCGCAAAGGTCGCCATGAAGCATACATAGAGAGGGAATAAACAAAGGCACCCCTGAGGGAGTGCCTTTTCGCTTCATACTTTATTGACGCTCGCCTTACGACTTACGCAGGGGGGCGCCGATCTCGTAGAGATGCTGCAAAATCTCTTTATAGGATTGCAGGAAGCCTGTCTCATGATAGCTGATGTCATGCTCCTGGCAGAAAGTTCTGACGATGCCTTGTGCGGCTCTTAACTTGTTCCTGGGCATAGCGGGGAACAGGTGATGCTCGATCTGGTAGTTCAGGCCGCCGTACCAGAAATCTGTCAAGGGGTGGGACTTGATATTGCGGGCCGTCAGCACCTGCCGGCGTAAGAAGTCCATAGGGGTATCCGTGTCCAGCACGGGCATACCTTTATGGTTAGGTGCAAAGATCGAGCCCAGGTACAGACCGGTGAGCGCCTGATGAATAATGATGAATAAGGCCGCCTGCCACCATGGGAAGCGATAGAACAGCACACCAAAGTACAACAGGAAGTGAGCGATGATCAAGCCCGCCTCCAGGACGCGATACTTCACCTTATTATTTAGCAGAAAGCGCACGGTGTTGGCTTGCAGTCCGAGCGAGACAGTCATTAATGCCGGGAGAAACAGAATGGCCTGATATTTCACCAGGAACTGGTTAAACTTCCCCATGCTCTGGAGATCTTCGCGGCCGGTAAAGTCGAGGAACGGGATCTCGATATCGGGATCAAGATCGACCTGGTTGGGGTGGCTGTGGTGGTTGTTATGCTTGTCAAGCCACCAGCTATAGCCCATACCGATCAACAGATTGCCGCCAATCAGGCTCACCAGGTCATGCTTCCAGACAGTATGAAACATCTGCCGGTGTCCAGCTTCATGGCCGAGCAGACCGATCTGCCCGAAGACAAAGGCCAGGTAGACGGCATTCAAGAGTTGTAGCCAGAAATTGTTGACCGTGAGCAGGATCACTATGCCCAGTGCGACCAGGCCCGCGACAATTATAATGCGGGTGGTGTAGTAGGCCGGCTGTTTCTCCAACAGTCCATCCTTCTTGACAAGCCGTTTCAGCTCGGCATATTCATTGATGCGAGCGCTGGGCAGAGCTGGTGTCACGCGGTTGAGCGTAAGACCCTCGTCCGGCGCGGCCTGTATGGCCAGGGTCGAGGTAGTGCCTTTGTCCTTCATGAGCATTCCTTTTCAGTAAAACATACAGCGACGAGCATTACTAACCCAACCATCCAAAAAGGGATGGCGACATCACGCAAAGCCCGGTCGCTGGAATAAAACTGCGTGCGAGACGAAAAAGTCAGAGTGGTGGAAGAATCTCTGTCCTACACGAATACACTCTTCTCGATTTCCTTACGAATACACTTTCTCAAAAAGAGGGAACATAAGTTAGAGCAGAAAAGGGGGGGAATTGTTTCATTCACACGGTTTTTCTGAAAAAGTCGTCACAGGTATCAGCACTTCAAAGCGCCAGCCACGTTCCAGTTCAGCGGCGGCATGCGCAGATCCGCCAAGGAGCGCGACCCGCTCATGCACGCCCCGCAGGCCGAAGCCCGGTGTATGAGCATCAGGATCGGCGCCAGCAACGCTGGTTCTGGCCAGGCCGTTGTCCAGGACCGTCAATTCGGCCTGCTGCTCGTCAATGCGCAGGCGTAGCAGCACTTTTGTAGCATCGGCATGCTTGCGAATGTTTGTCAAGGCCTCCTGCGCGCAGCGATAGAGCGTCAGGCGCAACTCCGCTGCTACTTCTCCGGTTGAGCCTTCCAGGTCGGTGGTTACCTCGATATCCCGGCTGACCATCTCAAACTCGAAGATGAGGCGCCGCAGGTCAATTTCAAGAGAGCCGCCTGTGGCGCCGGCAGGACGCAATGCAGCCACCGAGTAGCGCACCTCCGCCAGGCATTCTTTTGCCACGCGCCGCGCTTCGATCAGTTCAGCATGCAGGCCGGGGTCGCCGCGCTCCTCCAGCTTCGTCGCCGTTTCAAGCTGCACCGCCAGGCCTGTCAGGTAATGCCCGCGCGTATCGTGAATCTCGCGCGCGATGCGATTGCGTTCGCGCGTCGCCGCCAGGTCTTCCATTTGCGCGGCGTATTCCAGAAGCTGCGTATGAGCCGCATCTAACGCCGACCTGGACTGCTCTAAATCGGCTATCAAAGCTTGCTTACGCTCACGCTCCAGTACAAAGCGACGCAGAATATACGAGAAAGCAAAGGCAAAGAGAAAGGGGGGTACAAATGTCAACTGCTCGCTGAGATTCAGGCGCCCCTCTTCCACAATAAGAATGAGCGTCGTGACAACCCAGAGCGCGGCACAGGCGATCAGTGAAGTACGCTCTGAATACATCACTCCGACGAGCGCGACCATTACGACCGGCAGGAGCCAATCGAAACCCATACCCCACACGCCGGCAACCAGCGTGCCGCAGCTCAGCAAAGACAGGGCCACGAGCCACCATAATGCCTGCTGGCCCTCACGCGCGGTCACCAGGCAATACAGTACCATCCAGGCGATATTGGTCACAGTGACCAGGGCAAAGCCAGGTGCTGTAAGATGCCACGAGGAGAGGATTGTATAGAGGTAGCCAACAGCCACAGTCACATATGCTACCTTGTTGAGCAGATCGAAAGGTACGTAGCTGGCCTCGCGGCCGGCAGCGGCTGTAGGGTTCTCCAGTGTCTCCATAGCACAACCTCATTTGTAAGATGGTCATTACAGGACAGTATCGGCGATGTAACCAGATTATAACCATTGATCCTCATGCCTCGCCAGTATCGCAGGTAATGCAGGCACATGACCACAGTCATAGATGGCCCTCTTGACGCAGGCTTGAAGATGATGCCGGATTCATGACCAGCGATACAAGGAGAGAAGGGGGTTCAGGACGTATACTTTTGCTACAAGAGAATTTGTTCGAAGACACGCGGACGCGATCAATTGCGTCCCTGCGCGCATAGGCGGCAAACAGGAGGATTTTTGCTATGGGTTATGATAGAACGCCTGTAAGTGAGGTACATTCGGGAGAGGCAACATCAGTGAGCGATGTGAATGAAATGGTTGTAGACGTACAGAACCTGGTGAAACGCTACGGTCAGACGATAGCGGTCAACGCTATCAGCTTTAGCATCCGGCGGGGTGAGATCTTTGGCCTGCTGGGACCAAACGGGGCGGGCAAGACAACCACGCTGGAGATCATCGAGGGCATCCGTACGCAGGATAGTGGCGAGGTCACGGTTCTTGGTCTGAATGTGCGCCGGCAGCGGCGCCAGATGCAGACGCGCATTGGCGTGCAGTTGCAGGCCACGACGCTCTTTCCCGAGTTGACGACGCACGAAACAATTGCGCTCTTCAGTTCTTTCTATCCGCGCTCAATTCCAGTAGACACACTTCTGCGCGAGGTATCGCTCGAAGAGAAGGCCAGGGCATTCCCGCAGGACCTCTCCGGTGGACAGCGGCAGCGCCTGGCCCTCGCGCTGGCGCTGGTGAACGATCCCGCGCTGCTCTTTCTGGACGAGCCAACCAGCGGATTGGACCCGCAGAGCCGGAGGGCACTGTGGGATACCGTTGAACGCCTGCGCGAGCGGGGCAAAACTATTATCCTGACCACGCATTTTATGGACGAGGCCCAGCAGCTCTGCGACCGCATCGCCATCATTGATCACGGTCAGATCATTGCTCAGGATACCACGGCAGGGCTGATCGGCACATTAGGCGCCAGCGCAACCATCGAATGCGCCCTGGCACATGGAACCGAACACGCGGCGATCGCGCTCGACGATCTACGCT
>JALYVR010000414.1 GCA_030853145.1 Chloroflexota bacterium
GAGTTGGCGCGGCGATGGGGAGGAGCGCCCATGACGGCCTCCAAGGCTGATCAGGTCATTCGTCTGGGAGCGTCGATTGCAGGGTATGAGATGGACGGGCATCCCTTGCGGGTGCCCTGTTCCAACACGACACATGATTTTGTATCAACGAATGCCCCTGCGGGTGTCCTGCCCGGCGCGGGTGCCCTCATGTTTCATCCTGAAGGATATAAAGCCCGTCTGTCTCTACTATTGACACCGGGCCGCTTTGCCTCGTATACTGCTCTTGCCACCGATTCAGTGTACGGCATACTTGTTTTACGAATGCAAGCCATCTAGGGAAGATTGTAGAAGAGAACAACCCATGGAACAACCGGCTCTTTTGAGCATTATGCACACAGATAGCAGCTATCGCTTTCGTCTTGATCTTCCTGATAGTGCTCAGGTGGGACAGGAGTATAGCACGGAGCTTGCTTCTGATGCGCGTGAGCGGCTGCGGCGTATGTTGCAGGCCGCCGCTCAGCATATGCAGACATTGGCGTTCGCCGAGACAAAGCGCCAGACGCTCAAGCTCGGAGCGGTCAACGATGCTGTACACACATTAGGCCGTTTCCTTTTTGATATGCTTATCCCCTCCCCTCTACAAGAAGCCCTCCGCCACGTTGATAGCGACCTGCTTATCAACACGAATACGCCTGATATCCCCTGGGAACTGTTGTTCGATAATGGGTCGAAACCAGGCTATTTTCTCTGCCAGCGCCTGAGCATCAGCCGGACGCTGATGAGTGGAGGGAGCAGGGATCAGAAGCCCTCGCCTGTAGATCGACCGCCGCGGAAACTGGGGAGGCGAGAGAACCAGGGTCTTTCTGTGCTGTTTCTCGTCAATCCTACGGGCGAGCGCCCGCTGGCGGAAGAGGAGGTGGCTGCGCTCTGCACTACCTTGCCCGAATCGGTAGCGCGCATCATTCTGTACCGCCAGCAGGCGAATCAGTTGGAGATGCGCGTGCGCATCGGCGCTGAAGCGCCGCAGGTTGTGCATTATGCCGGCCCGCTGCCGCTCTTACCTTCTGGTAGCGAGCCGGTGCTGGCGCTGGCGGGCAGCTCGCGCCTGGATGGCGAAGCGGCCGAGCAGTTGTTCCAGGCATTGCCGCGCCGCCCGCTGGTCTTCCTGAGCCATTACGAAGGTGAGCGACAGCAGGGGCGCAACGGCGGGGGGATGTCTGGCCAGCAGGAGCGCGAAGACATGCTGGAGCGGCTGGCGGGCGAGTTGCTCAGGGCGGGTGCGGGGGCCGTGGTCGCGATGCGCTGGCCTGTGAATACGCTGCGCGCGCGCGAATTTGCCGTGCTGTTTTACCAGGAGGTGGCCGACGGTGTCGCCTTGGGAGAGGCCATGCGACGCACGCGCGCGAACATGGCGCAACGGCGGTCAGATGATGCCTCGTGGATGTCCTTTCTGCTCTATGGCGACCCGGCGCAGCGCCTCACAATAAATATTCCCAGCAACAGGGAGCGCATCGTAGATCCCTACCTGGAATTGTTCGACGATGACCCTATCCTGCCCTCGATGCCACCCTCCGCGCACCCGCTGGACCGGCGCTTTCTCCAGGAGCTGCTCGCCATCGCGTTGATGGAGGCGCGGCGCATGCACAAGGACTACCTGGGAACGCCGCACCTGTTCATCGCCCTCACAAAACTGGATGGCGGCTGCACGCAGGATGCCCTGCGCAGCCTGAATTTCTCGCCTAAGCAGGTGCGGGATGTCATTCGTCTGGCCCTGGGCAATGGCAAGGCCACCAGCGAGACGCCGGTCTTGCCAACGCGCCGCTGTAAGGAGATCTTGCAGACCGCCGAGCGCTACGCTTTGAGCGCTGGGGTCAACGTTATAGACGAGCGCGCCGTCGCGCAGGCGGTGCTGAGCGAGGGAGACGGGGTCACATACGAACTGCTGACGAAACTGGGCATCAATCCAGTGCAATTGATCGACCTGATTATGGCGAGCAATGCGCGCGCACTGCTGGAGATGGTGCCGACGATGAGTTCAAATCACGGCTCGGTTGAACTGCCCCTGGGCATCGGTCAAGAGCTGGGGGGAGCCGGAGCCAGAGGCGGCAATTCGGTCCTGGAGCGGCTGGGGCGCGACCTGACGAAGCAAGCCAGCATGAAGCAATTGCCGCCGCTCGTTGGGCGCGAAAAAGAACTGCGCCAGCTTATGCAGGCGCTGATGCTCAAGGATCGCAATAATCCCATCCTGATCGGCGACTCAGGGGTGGGCAAGACTACGATTGTGGGCGGTCTGGCGCAGCGCATGATCGATGGCAAGGTGCCTTCTGAACTGCGCGGAAAACGCCTGATTGAGCTATCAGCCAGCTCATTGGTGGCGGGAACCAAGTACCGCGGCGAGTTCGAGGAGCGGCTCTTGAAGGTTCTGGAGGAGGCGGAGGGCGACGGCAATATCATCCTGTTCATCGATGAGATGCATCTGCTGATCGGTACCGGTCGCGCCGCCGACGGCAGCATCGACGCGGCGGGTATCCTCAAACCCGCGCTGGCCGGCGGCCGCCTGCGCTGCATAGGCGCCACGACGCCACAGGAGTACCGCACAATCGAGAAGGATGCCGCCATGGAGCGCCGCCTGCGCCCCATCCTTATCGAGGAGCCATCGCAAGAGGAGGCACTGACGATCCTGACTGGGATGCGCGAGCTCTATGAGCAGCACCATCACGCCACCATCACCGATGACGCGCTACAGGCCGCCGTCAACCTTTCGGTGCAGTACTTGCCCAACCTGCGCCTCCCCGATAAGGCATGTAGCGTGCTGGACGAAGCCTGCTCACAGGCGCGTGTCTTCTCCGTCGAGAACGAGCCGTCCAGCTCTGGCAAGACCGAGGAGATCGATCATCCAGTGATCAGCGCGCCGATGATTGCCGAGGTCATTTCGTATCGCACCGGTATTCCGGTCAAGGCACCGGGCCGCGAGGAGCGCGATCGCCTGCTGACGCTGGACGCCCGTTTGAGGGCGCGTGTTATTGGCCAGGACGAGGCGGTCAGCCGCGTAGCGCAGGCCATCCAGGTTGCGCGCGCGGGCCTCAAACCGCGCAATCGTCCGGCGGGTGTCTTCATGTTCCTGGGACCAACCGGCGTCGGTAAGACCGAACTGGCGCGCGCGCTGGCTGCTGAGGTGTTTGGTTCCGATGATCACCTCATTCGCGTCGATATGTCCGAGTATATGGAGAAGCACGCGGTCTCGCGCATGGTGGGAGCGCCTCCCGGCTATGTCGGTTACGATCAGGAGGGCCAGTTGACGGGCAAATTGCGTCGGCGTCCGCACTGCGTGGTGCTGCTCGACGAGGTGGAGAAGGCACACCCGGAGGTCTTCGATCTCTTCTTGCAGGTCTTCGATGCCGGTCGCCTCACCGACGCGCAGGGGCACACCGTTGATGCTCAGCACGCCATCTGGATTATGACTTCGAATGTGGGCACGGAGATGCTTGGCCGCTCGATGCCCAGCGGCTTTCGCGCGAGCATGAAGGGGACCGGCGAGGAGATGCAGCGCGATCGCTTGATGGACCGCCTGCGCGAAACCTTCCGCCCCGAGTTCCTCAATCGTATAGATGATGTCGTCATCTTCCATCCGTTGGAGCCGCAACAGGTGCGCTCGATCGCATTGCTGCAACTAAACGATCTTGCCGCGCGTCTGCTCGACCAGGGCCTGACGCTGCACACCGAGGATAGCGCCGTCGACCTGCTCTGTAAAGAGGGCTTCAGCCAGACGCAGGGCGCGCGTCCTCTGCGCCGCTCCATCGAGCGCCTGCTGACCGTGCCGCTCAGTATGCGCATCCTGCTGGCGAATATTCCCGAACACGGCGAGGTGCATGTCAGCGCGGTAGATGGCAAGCTGGAGATTGATATCCGCGAGCCCTGCGCTGTGGTCGAGGAAGAGGAGCCTGCGCTGGATACTGAGGTGAGCGCAGGATAATCAGCTCTGCTTTTGCAAAAAGGCAGAAACAGCTTCTCTGACAACAGTAGCTCCTATCCTTTATACGAAAAGAGGAAAAAGACGCTGTGGGATCGGTAAGTACCAACATAATCATTTGTAATGACAGGGACGAAATTCTCTTACATCTGAGGGATAACAAACCGACGATCCTTTATCCGAATACATGGGCTCTTCCAGGAGGATACATTGAGGAGGGTGAAACGCCCGAACAGTGTATTCTCCGTGAGATGACAGAAGAACTGGGTATGGAGTTCAAGGACGTTTCGTTGTTTCAGACAGCTCAACGCTCCTATGGGTTCGAGTATACCTTCTGGATCAGAGCAAGCTTTCGTGTAGAAGAAGTGCGGTTGACTGAGGGTCAGGCCATTAGGTGGTTTGCGCGTGATCAGATCGAACAGATGAAGCTTGGCTATGAAGATAATGCCATCCTCTACGATTTTTTTCAGCTACTTTCTCTGGAGAGAGGATGTTGATTGCGCACGAGAAAAAGCTTCATTGATTTGTGTTTGAGTGTATCCTACATCTAAAAGGCTTGATATGATTGCTGTCAAGGCTACATTGAACCATTGATTCCATGTACTTACCGTCAGTTGAGCAAGGGCGTCTGGATTGTGAAGAGAAAATAGAAGCCGACGATGTTCCCATTTATCAGAAGGAACGCCCAGGCTCCATATTTCTTCTATCTCAGCCCTTGTCTGCTGGATGCGTATGGTTGATATCAAAGAATATTGACAGAAATCTGGTATTACAGTAAAGGTATGAAAAACGATATCCTCATACCTCAATGTGACTCCTAGCTCTTCCCAGGCTCCCCTGACAGCGCATTGGAAAGGATCAGGAGCGCCAGATTGCTGTGCATCTAAAGGACGCAGCAAATTTTCTCCCACTGAAGTATGTAATCTACCACTTGCTACGAACGATTGTGGGCTTTGTTCAGTCAGGATAAGATAACCATCTTTTGTTACTAGATTAAGATTGATAGCAAGAATGCTGGCAAACTCCGATACTGGATGCTCAGTAATGGATGCGGCTTTGGCATAGCTCTCGCGGACTGGATGATTAACATTCAGGTCAGTTACCATCTGGGTAAAATAATCTGTAGGGCCAAATTTCAAACGGAGAAC
>JALYVR010000415.1 GCA_030853145.1 Chloroflexota bacterium
GGCCACTATAATGAGTATTCGCGAGCAAGAGGGCTTCGTCCCCGTTGATGGCTATCGGGTCTGGTATCGTATTGTTGGTGGCGGTGGCGAGCATGAGCAGATCCCACTCATGTTGTTGCATGGTGGTCCAGGCGCGCCTCACGACTATCTGGAGAATTTGGAGGCGCTGGCCTCGGATACACGCCGCGTGATCTTCTACGACCAACTGGGTTGCGGGCGCTCCGATCAACCCGACGACACCTCGCTCTGGCGGGTCGAGCGCTTCGTTGAAGAGCTGGCAACCATGCGCCGGGAACTGGGGCTTGAGCGCGTCCACATCCTGGGCCAGTCCTGGGGTGGCATGCTAGCCATCGAATATATGCTTACCCGGCCTCAGGGAGTCGCCAGTCTGATCCTCTCCAACACCACGTCCAGCATTCCCATGTGGGTGGCCGAGGCCAACCGGCTGCGCGCTGATCTGCCGCCCGAAGTCAATGCTACCCTGCTGCGCCACGAGGAGGCGGGCACGACCGATAGCGCCGAATACCAGGAGGCCATGCAGCTCTTCTACGAGCGCCATGTTGCACGCGTGCCGTTGCCGGACTACGTGCAGCGTGCCTTCGATAATATCAGCCCGGTCTACTACTACATGAACGGCCCCAGCGAGTTTCATGTGATCGGCCCGATTAAAGACTGGGACCGCACCGACCGCCTGCACGAGATCCAGGTGCCCACGCTCATCCTCTCCGGGCGCTACGACGAGTCCACCCCCGCCATCAACGAGGTCATGCGCCGGGGCATCGCTGGCTCGGAATGGGTCGTCCTTGAGAACAGTTCGCACCTATCGAACGTTGAGGAACCCGAACTGTATATGCAGACGGTGCGGACCTTCTTGAAACGCGTTGAGGAGAGTGGCGCATAGCGGGAGCTTATCGCGCCGCTTTAGAACACAGTGCAGTGGAGGAACAGGCTATGCCACGCGCCATCGATTTTCATGTCCACCTGCCGACGACCGAGTTTATGCAGGTCACGCTTGGACCCTACGCGCAGGCGGCCGAGCGCTATTTTCGCACCGAGGTGAAGCTCAAAGATATCGAGCAGATCGCCGCCGATTACGCGGAACTCGATATGATCGGTGTCTTGCTGGCCTGGGATGCGGAGACCGCCACCGGCCTGCCGCCCCTGGGCAACGATTATGTCGCAGCCATTGTACAGCGCTACCCGCAGCAATTCATCGGCTTTGCCAGCGTGGACCCGCACAAGGGCAAGGTCGCCGTCAAAGAGATGGAGCGCGCCATCAAGGACCTGGGACTGGCGGGCGCGAAGTTCCATCCAGGTGTGCAGGCTTTCTATCCCAATGACCCTCAATTTTATCCCTTGATGGCGAAGATTCAAGAGTTGGGTGTGCCGGCGCTCTTCCATACCGGCACGAACGGCCTGGGGGCAGGCACGCCGGGTGGCATGGGTATCAAGCTGGACCACACCCGACCCATCTACCTGGACTCCCTGGCCGCCGACTTCCCCGGCCTGACGATCATCGGCGCGCACCCCTCCTGGCCCTGGCACGAGGAGATGCTTGCCGCCATGCAGCACAAAACCAACCTGTTCAATGACCTCTCCGGCTGGTCGCCAAAGTACACGCCTGAAGTACTGCTGCGCGAAGCGGCTACGCGCATGCAAGACCGTTTCCTCTTTGGCTCCGACTACCCCTTCATCACGCCGCAGCGCTGGCTCAAGGATTTTGAGGCCATCAAGATCGAATTCAAGCCGGAGGTGCGCGAGAAGCTGATGTGGCGCAACGCTCAGAAGTTGCTGGCCCATACCGCTGTTGGACAGATGCACTTCTCGGCGTAACGAGCTGTGCCTGTGCGAAGTGTTCAGCGTGTTCAAGACCCCTGGCCCAGGCCAGCTTCGCGGGCGCGAATGATGGCCTGGGATCGATCCGCGACCTGGAGTTTACTGAAGACGTTGGAGACATAGTTGCGCACGGTATGCGGGCTGAGGACGAGGCGCGTGGCGATTTCGGTATTGCTGTGACCCTGAGCAATCAAGTTAAGGATGTCGCGCTCACGCTCGGTCAAATCGGGGAACGCCTGTGGAGGCGCAACAGGCCGGGGTGCGGAGAAGAAGTCGATCAGGTGCGTGGCAATGGCTGGACTGAAGATGGCCTCGCCTCTGCCGACGGCCCGAATGGCCTGGAGCATATCGGCTTTCTGCGCGTCCTTGAGGACGTAGCCGCGTGCGCCTGCGCGCATGGCAGTGAAGACGAAGGCGTCATCCTCGAACATGGTGACGATCAAAATACGGATATGCGGGCTGCTATGCAGGATGCTGCGTGTGGCCTCGATTCCGTTGACGCCGGGCATCTGGATATCCATCAGAATTATGTCCGGCTGCAAGTGGGCAGCAAGCTCGATGACCTCCTCGCCCGTTGACGCCTCGCCCACAACCTCGAAGTCTGGTGAGGCGCTGAGCAGTGCAGCCAGTCCGTGGCGGAAGAGGGGGTGATCGTCGGCAATCAGCGCACGCAATGGTTCCATCAACTTACTCCTTCGCTATCGGCAACCGCGCATAGACGCGGGTTCCGGCCCCTGCTCTTTTTTCAACGATGCATGAGCCGCTCAGTTCCGCTGCACGTTCACGCATCGAGAGTAGCCCTACGCCAGCCTGATGTTCCATTGGCAGTCCAGTGCCGTCGTCGAGAATCTCTACCTCCAGAGCATCAGTGAGCGCCAGGTGAACGGTACAGGTGCGTGCCTGGGCATGGCGTGTTACATTAGTAAGGGCTTCCTGCACAATGCGGTAGGCAGCCACCTCGATGGCGGCAGGGAGTGGTGGCAGACGCTCTGGGGTCTCAACATGCACCTGAAGTCTTTCAGTAGTCCTTGTGCCATCACTGGTTGGATGAGCACTATTGAATTGGGCAGCACGCTCACGGATAGCCGCGACCAGGCCCAACTCGTCCAGCGCGGGCGGACGCAGTTCGTAGACGAGGCGACGGATGTCTTTCACGGTGGTTCGGATATCATTTTGCAACGAGTTCGCCAGTGCTACGGCGGCATCCGGGTCGGTTGGGATCAAGTCACTGACGTTGCTGGCGGTAAGGGCGAGCGCTGCCAGCGTCGGACCAAGACCGTCGTGCAGGTCCCGGCGCAGGCGGCGGCGTTCCTCCTCGCGCGCAACAACGAGGCGCTCGCGCGAGCGCTGCACATCGGTTGCCATGCGTTGCAGGTCGGCGGTGAGTCGCACCGTATGCACCGCAATGCCGATCTGGTCCGCGAGATCGTGTACAAGGTGCAGATCAGCGGGCGTGAGCGCCTCATCCCGTCCACGTGGCGCAATGAGCAGCATGCCGATGGGTGTACTTTGATACATCAGCGGTAGTCGCAGGGCCTCCTTCGACGGAGGCATCCCAGCAGAGGCGGCCAGTACGAATGTTGCCCCTTCCTGTACCTCAATAGCGGCATACGAGAGCTTGAGTGCCTCCCGCACTGTCTCTACGATTGTGAACAGGACGGCGTCGGGATCCAGGGTGGTTTGTAAGCGCTGGCCAAGGCGAGCCAGCACCACGTAAGGCTCATCGCGTAACCCATACACCAGGCGATTGACACCCCGCTGCAGAAGCACGCGCAGAGGTTGAAAGGCCACTGCCACCAGGCCCGCCGCGATAAGGGAAATGAGCAGATTTCCACTGGCGTGAAACAAGGCTCCCAGGTAGCCGACCACGAACACATACATACCAACGATGCACGCCGAAAGCCCCCCGTAGACCAGCGTGCGGTTGATGATGATGTCGATATCCCACAACCTGTAGCGCAGGATGGCAATGCCGATGGAGAGCGGAATGAGGAGCAGGAAGACGTAGAGAAAACTACCCACAATCAGGACGGGAATGATACCTAGTGAGACGGTACTTGCCATTGTGAACGCGGTGAGGACGCCCAGAAGCGCCAGGGAGACACCAAAGACCACCCATTTTGTCTGCTGGCGCTGAAGTGGTGTAGCGACTCGTCGATAGCGATAGCCCTGAGTTGCGACCACACTTATGAGTAGGCCCACAAAGATCACAAAATCAAGTCCAGAGGAGGTGAGAATTGTCGCAAGGAGGAGATTGTTAATAGCCCAGTAGGCGATCCAGACGAGTGTGAGCAATCCAACCCAGCGCGGTGCAAACCGTCCCGTTGGAAACAGGTAGAAGAAGAGTCCTAAGCAACAATTGCCGAAAAACGCCATAACAAGAGACAGAACATAGAGCAGTGGAGAAAGCGCCGCTTCAGGATTAAAGCCACGGAAGGCAGCTCCAAACGTGATTAAGGCGAATGAGCTTATGAGCGCCATACGGTCGTCGGACCTTCGCCAGAAGGTCACAACGCCGACGGCAACATAGACGCACTCAAGAATGATCGACCACATAGTAGTCCCGTCCGCATAGAAGTCCATGGTGAATCCCAGTTGGTGCAGTTCGCGTGCCAGTTTGGGCGTGAGGTAGCTGTTGTGACTGCAATCGGCAGCGACACAAATGGTATGGGCATCTATGAAGGTAAAAGGGACGCTGGCAGTGAAGAGGCCCACGGCAACTACAAGCACGACTACCCAGGCTACGCGCATAAAGAGAAGCCACTTCCCCTGCAAGCGCGCGTCAGCCTGCCCAATCGGCTGATCGCTCGCGGGTGCTTCTGGTTGTGCATACTCCAGTGCCATCTCGGTACTCCTCGTCCTTCTGCTCTAAGCGCCAGACAGAAGCTGAAACGCAAAGAAGCCGCTGACTCCTGCTCTTCTATTCTACCTGATATGTTGCTCTTCTGGAAGCGTACCGCGAGGAGATACCCCTGGAAACCAGTGGCACCCCCTCGCGGCACGCGCTCTGGATACAACGTTCCACGAGCAGAATGCTTTCAACGGCTGGTCTAAGCTTTGACGGCAAATGGCGCGGTCTCCACGGCTCCGCGTTCCCCGACTATGAGTGAGTAGCCACACCCCATAAACGCCAGGGCGAGGCAAGCGAATGAGGCCACCTCGATGATGTCGCTAATGGGAGAAGGCAGGGGCGGAATCGTCAGGAGAAAGGTGATTCCAGAAGCGAGCAGAAGTATCCCTGCCCAGCGCGGGAAGACGTGGG
>JALYVR010000416.1 GCA_030853145.1 Chloroflexota bacterium
TGGCAGGCCCACGCGGGCTTGTAAACGGCGCCCCTACCTCTCACCAATAGGATGTTATGATTGTCCCGGCGAATGAGTTGGCGCGCTTGAGGCTTTGGCTTGCTTCCATAGCTCGCCCCACTCCTGCCTGCTGTATGCTAAGAGCGGGCGGCCCTGCTCACGCGCGATGGCCTCCATGGCGCGGAAGCGGTGCTGGAACTTGTGGTTTGCGTAGCGCAGGGCATCTTCGGCGTCTATATGCATCTCGCGGGCGGCGAGCGCGACCACGAAGAGGATATCGCCCATCTCTTCGCGCTGATGATCGGGCGTGGCGGCTTCCTGTAGCTCTGCGATCTCCTCGGTCAGCTTGTCGAGGACGCCCTGGAAGCTGGCGTAGTTGAAGCCCGCATTGATGGCGCGCTTCTGGTATTCCTGGCTTATGGCGAGGGCGGGGGCGACACGAGGCGCGCCGTCGAAGATGCTCTCGACGCGCTCACCCTTGCCGGCTGCCTCGCGTTCCTGGCGCTTGATCTCCGCCCAGTTCTGCACAACTTCCTCGGCTCCGCTGACCTGCACTGTGCCGAAGACGTGAGGGTGCCGCCTGATGAGCTTGGCGTTGATGTGCTGGTAGACATCGCCGACGGAAAAATCGCCCTTCTGGCGCGCGATCTCGGCGTGCAGGTAGACCTGGAGCAGCAGGTCGCCCAGTTCGTCGGCCAGCGCCTCCATATCGTTCTCTTCCAACGCCTCGGCCACCTCATAGGCCTCTTCGAGCACATAGCGCGTGAGGCTCTGATGTGTCATTTTGCGGTCCCAGGGGCAGCCGTCGGGGTCGCGGCGCAGGCGCATGGTGACGTAGCGCAGGGTCTCAGGCAGGCGCAGCGCCGACAGCTCGGCGACGGGCGGCACATACAGCGCGCTGAGATGGCCGGTCAAGGTGTTGCGGTCAAGCTCATAGAGGGGCATCTCGACAACCGCATCGCGCGCGTCAACACCCGCGATGCGCACCAGCTTCACCGGCCACTCGTCGGGATAGCACTCGCCCAGGGCCAGCTTCACGGCGCTCGCCAGGCGGCGATTGTAGAGTTGGGCCACCAGCAGCGGGATCGTGGGGATGATCTTGCCGGCGATCTCGTCTTCGGCAAGCGCTGCCAGCGAGGTGGCGTCGGTCACCTGCATGCCGGACGCCAGCGGGTCAAGCTCCAGGGCCGCGCACACCGGCTCGATAAAGGAGAGGCCCGCCACAATCCTGGCGCTGATGCCCCGCTCGCGCGCCTTCTGGAGCACCAACTGCACCGAGACCTCGCCCACCAGTGGGTGACCAGGCACGGCATAGATCACTGCGCGCTGGCCGGCCAGCGCGCAGACCTCTTCAGCGATCCGCTGGTAGAGCGTCTCCCACTCGCTTGACTCATCATAGAGGTGGTCAAACGAGGCGATGCGCACATCGGGAAAGGCCCTTTTCAACGGCTCGACGATTGGATGGATGATCGTCCGAAAGTTGATAGTCTGCTGCGCTGTCGCCGCCTGTGCCAGCAACTCACGCGCCTGCACGGTAAGGTCGCTCCACTCGCCCGGTCCCAGTCCCACAATGGTAATCGCTGCTGTCGACATATGCACGCTCCTGGGCGCAGGCCAGCGGCGCCCCTACACCAAATGGCCAGATGCCAAGGCTGCTTCATGGATTGCCAATATACATGCTCGGTAATGATGTGTTCTTTTCACAGAGTGTAGCTGGTATACTTATGGATGTCAAATGCTACAGCAACTCCCTACACGGACGGGGCGCTCTTATGCAGAGGGAGAGTACCTCTATTCCATATGAGCGCGAATCTGGCGCAGGATGGTCTCGTCTTTGATCTGGTCGTCGGCCAGCAACAGGAAAATCTTGCTGATCACTTCGCTGATGCTGTCGTTGCCCTCGTTCGCGTACGGCAGGAACAGATTCTCGTGTGTCTTGCCCCAGGTGGCCGGGACGATGCAGAGGTAGGTTCCGGGGTCAATATAAATGCCAGCAGTGCCCAGGTGGACGCGGTAGCGCGTAAGTTTGCCCTGGACGTATGCGAAGTGACCCTCTACCGTTACCCCTGTCAGGTTCAAGTCGGCGAGTAGCGCCGTGAGCAGCCCGGCTCGTGCGGTGTATGTCTCTTTGGAGTACAAGGGCCTGTCTGCCTGCTGGGTACGCGCCACGGACACCACCAGGTCGGCGTCGCGCATGGCCTCGGAGAAGTTGAGCGGCGGCACCTCTGCCAGCGGGATAGTGCGCTCGCCAGGCGGCCGGTGAGCGTTGCCATACCAGGGAGCGCGCTCAAAGGAGATGTCGCTTGTGGTGACCGTGCCTGATATTCCCAGGTGGTACATGGTTCCGGTAAGATTAAAAACGGCGCGCATATTGGGGAAAACCTTGTAGGGGATGACGAACTGGTAATCGCTTTCAAAGCGCCACTGGCGCTGTGTGAAGAGCCGGCCGGCCACCCGGCCCTCAATGCTGCGCCCAGCAAAACGCAGAGAATAGGTGCGCGTTGTCTCTTCAGCGGGCGTCAGGAGGTACAGTTCGCGGAAGGCCTGTTTGATGGGCTGCACGACCCGCAGGCGCACAATTTCGCGCTGCCAGGTGGCCAATACGCCAGCCTCAAACAGGGTATATGGGTGAGCGATCTGGACCGCGGAGGTCACGGGGTGCAGGGAACCATCCAGGTGACGCACGGAGCAGACCTCAGCATCGAAGAGGCCTATGTGGCCATCTGCGGTGCGCAGGATCAGCCGTTCCAGCAAGGCCCGGCCTGTTGTCAGGCGCGCCAGCATCTTCAGGTGCTCCAGCGAGAGCGCTTCGCCGCTGGCGATCAACGTCTCCAGCAGTTCGCTGCGCAGGCGGCTCACCTGCGCGCGCAGCATTTTGACGACCTCCTGCGCCTCACTGTATGCCGGGTCCTTGCGCACAGCCGGGGGGACCGATTTGAGCCTATGCCCGTCGCGCTGGATGAGCAGCGCGACCTCTAGCCCGGTGACATGCAGTTCCAGGATATAGTCGCCCGCGCTCCAGGTGCGGCCGGGCGGCGCAACCTCCTGGGATAGTCTGGCCTCCATCTCCAGTTCGAGCAGGCTGGCATCCGGGTAGCCGGCGACCTGCGCCAGGTAGCATAGCGCCGTTTGTACTGCATCTTTATGCGACACGCGGCGCTGCGGGCCGAACTTCGGCGCGAGTTTAAGCTTCTGCTGCAGGACTAAATAGCGCTCGAACACCTCCTCCTGGCCGCGTGCCAGCGGCAACAGCCCATAAGCTTTGATAGCAATCAGGGCGTTATGCTTCAGGCTTTTCTCGACCCTGGCCCGGTTCCAACCGGCAACGGCGGCCAGCAATGTGCTTGTATCGCGCATGCTGCTGGCCTCATAAAAGAGGTCCAGCGCCTCACGCCCGTTGTCAGGGTCTATTTGGGCCAGCAGGGTGCGTACCTCGCTTATGTTCAACATGGCGGAGTCGACACCAGGCAAACCCGACCCATCGACTTCCGCACCATCCTCATGCTGTGGGGAAAGCTGCCTTGCTTGCTTCTTGAGGTAATCGAGTAAAGGGTACACGCTTGTCCAGTTCAGCGCCTCGCAGAGAACACCATGGCCGTCAGATACAACGGGGAGGAGCCGTTTGAGTGTCTCGATGGGGTACTGGCGCAGGCTGTCAACAAGGTGCTGCCGCTCTGCCAGCGTTGTGGGTTCGCTATCATGCGTCTGAACGAGCCGGATGATCGCGTTCTGCACAGTGTCCTTATAGCTTTCTAGATCTCCCAGCACCAGGGGGCCGGCGTTGAGCTTCGCATGAGCCTGAGCCGCCAGTAAGAGACAATCGCTACCGGGCAGAGGCAACAGTGTCTCAGGGGAGATGACCCTGATGACATAGCAATTCGCCGGGGTGAGATCGCTGGCGGTATCGAGAATGAAGCGCCGGCGCAGGTGCTCCATCTGCTGGAGAAAGCCGTCTCTCTGCTGTTCCGGCACTTGCTGGGCCATAGCCTGGCTGCATTCATTATTGAGGAGTTCACGTGGGATCAGCAGGGCGCTGTGCTGGTAGGCAGCATATGATAGAGCACCGAAGCGAAAAAGCAGAATAAGTGTGTCTTTGATCGATGGCTCATCAAGGCGGAAATGCAGTTTCGCGGCCAGCGCATAGCTCTGTGGTGTCAGGGGTAAAGCGAGCAGCACATTCAAGCAGGCCTGCAAGCTGCCAGGCATCCATGTACGCCATATGTGAAGGTGACGCAACTGCTGGAGCCGTCCCGAAAAAGGCGATGGATAGAGTAATGAGTTGATGAGATCCATCATCTCATCGGAGATCCAGGTGCGTGGGGAGTACTGGAAGACCTTGAACACGTTTGCTCGAACATCTAAACGATACACCGGATCGGCTATATAGCCGTGGATGGTCGTGATGCACGCCTCGATGCGTTCAAGAATATCCGCTGGCGCGTAGGCCACAACGCAGGCATTGAGGATTGTTGCTATGTGAACGCTATATTCGGGGCGCTGTTCATAGTAGTGCGGCAGCCAGCGTTGGGGCACGAAGTAGAGATCGGCCGCCAGCCTGCCAAGGTCAGCGCCAAAACGCGCGTAGAGTCGTTGCAGGCAGGCCGTCATCTGCGGATGCTCAGGATGGTCAGGGCAGGACGCGATGATCCAGCCTGATGGTGTGGAAGGTTCCGTCAAGCCAGGTATGCTAGCTATGTGTAGTGGCCCTCCCTTGCGGGGGCCATTACACACTTGCTCGACGAGCAAGCGCACGATCTCTTCTTCAAGCGGCGTGGGTGGTTCATCTGGCGGCGCGGGCGGCTCATCGTCAGCGACAGGCTGGGTCACAACTTCGGAGGCATAAATGGATTGGAGTTGGATGAGCGCCTCCAATAAATGAAAGGGATCCGTCTGCCCTTGCATTGTCAGTTCCTCGCTGACTTCGCGCGGGCGCGACACGTTCCAGAGGCGGTTGACGTGATGCAGCAACTCGACACATTGGCGCAAGGTTGGCTGCTGCTCTCCGGCGCGTATTTGGCGGAGTTGTTGGAGCAGATCGTCTGTCTCTCCGAGGAGTTCCGCGCGCACATAGCTCCTGACGCCCTCTAAGAC
>JALYVR010000417.1:0-1728 GCA_030853145.1 Chloroflexota bacterium
ATACATCGCGCAGCTACGAAAAGGGGAGTGGGGACCATATCTCACCCATCGCTTGAAGGGTAACAGTCCGCTAATGCGGTACACGCTCAATTTTCAGGTTCATGGCCGCCAGCCTGGGCACAATATTGCCATAGCCGCGCTCAAGAAAATGGATACCTGTAATCGTTGATGTGCCGCGGGCCGTGGCCGCCGCGATCACGTAGGCCAGCCCGGCGCGCAGGTCTGGTATCTCGATCTCGTCCCTGGAGGCGGTGAAGGGGGTCGGCCCCAGAATGATCGCGCTGTGCTGGTAATTCATATCGCGATAGCGGCACGAGCTTCCCCCCAGGCAGTGCGTGGTCAACTGTGTTTTGGCCCCCAGCTTGTCGAGCGCCTTCAAGTAGCCGAAGCGCTTTTCGTAGACCGTCTCGTGGATGATGGAGATCCCGTTGGCCTGCGTGAGCAGGATTGCGAAGGGCTGCTGCCAGTCGGTTGAGAAGCCTGGATAGACATCGGTTTCGATGATCGCGGGCGTGAGTGGCCCCTTGCGGAAGAAGCGCAGGCTCTCACCTCCGGTGAATTCGACGCCACCCCCGACCTGCTGGTAGTAGGAGAGGAAGTTGCCCAGGCTATCTGGACGAATGCCATGGATCGTGACATCACCGTCAGATGCGCAGGCCAGCGAGGCCCAGGATGCCGCTTCGATGCGGTCGCCCAGCACCTCCATGCGTGTGCCCTTCAGTTCCTTGACGCCCTCGATGCGGATCTCGCGTCCCGGCGAGGTGAAAATAATCGCGCCCATTGAGCGCAGCATCGTGATCAGCTCGAAGATCTCCGGCTCGATGGCCGCGTTGGAGATCACCGTGCGGCCCTCGGCCAGGACGCTCAGATAGAGGCAGGTCTCGGTCGCGCCAACGCTCGGATAGGGCAACTGGATATGCGTGCCTTTCAGTGGCTGTACCCGGTAAGCGACGTACCCTTCGCTGGTCTCCTCGACCATTCCGCCAAATTGCTGGATGGCCTCCAGGTGAAAGTCTACCTTGCGCGCGCCGATCTGGCAGCCGCCGATGACCGGCACCGAGACGCGATCAAAGCGATGAAGCAGGATGCCCAGCAAGAGAATAGGCGCGCGATTGCTGCCCGATTGCGCAAATGGCACCGTTGAGGTATAAACTGTCGAGGGATCTATCAGCAGGGTTTTCTCGTCACTATGCTCAACAGTGACGCCGATCGAGGTCAGCATCTCCGCCGTGATCTCTACATCACCAATGGGCGGCACGTTGGTCAGTGTCGTCGGTGTGCTGCCGAGCAGGGCCGCGACCATGGCCTTGGTGACGAAGTTCTTCGCCCCCAGGCATCTAATCTCTCCCTCAACAGGGTAACCACCTTCGATACGATATGCGTATTGTGTTTGTGTTTGGGTCGACATAGTATGTTGTTCTCTCTATTCCATAGACGTTCTCAAGGTCATAGTGTAGCAGGTTCTGGGAGCGGCGCCGTGTATAAGCCTCTCCCAGGTACTAAGAAATTGTAGCATTATTTTGGTTAGCTTGCCTACTAGAGATAAGGCAAGGCTACTCAACATGACTATTTATTACGCCCGCTGTGATAAAGCGACTCTTCCTGTTCTGTCAAGCTTCATAGAACGGCTGAGACGGCCCCCTGCCCACGTAGGGATTCGGCTTGCCGCATCTGTGTAGGCGGCCCTTGGGGCTGTGAGGCCTGCCCCCTGGCCACGCTTGCGCGGCC
>JALYVR010000417.1:1738-5085 GCA_030853145.1 Chloroflexota bacterium
GCCAGGGGGCAGGCAAGCCGAATCCCTACGCGGGATGGGCAGCAGAAAACGCGCACGAGAAGGTATAATTTCTAAAGGCAATGGAGAATATCCCTCCTCGTGCTCTTGCATGTTTTGAAAGGTGGAGAACTTCGATGACACAACAGACTTACCCACAAGGGCTGAAGATCACAGCCCCTGTCACTCCTGAGTACGCAGAGATATTGACCCCGGAGGCGCTGGACTTTGTAGCGACGCTGGCGCGTGAATTTTCGGCGCGTCGCGAGGAGCTACTGGGGCGCCGCGCCGAGCGGCAGGTCGAAATTAACGCGGGCAGGCTGCCGGACTTCCTGCCTGAGACCGAGCATATCCGTAAAGGGACATGGACGGTTGCGCCGGTGCCCCAGGACCTCCAGGACCGGCGGGTGGAGATCACTGGACCGGCCGAGCGCAAGATGATTATCAACGCGCTGAACTCCGGCGCCAAAGTGTTTATGGCTGACTTCGAGGACTCGCTGACCCCCACCTGGGATAATCTCATCCAGGGCCAGCTCAACCTGCGCGATGCCGTCAGGCGTACGATCAGTTTTAGCAGCCCCGAAGGCAAGCAGTATACGCTGAACGAGAAGACGGCAACGCTGCTGGTGCGCCCGCGCGGCTGGCACCTGCTGGAGAAGCATGTGCTGCTCGATGGTAAACCGATTTCAGGCAGCCTCTTCGACTTTGGCCTGTACTTTTTCCACAACGCGAAGGCGCTGCTTGAGCGGGGTAGCGGCCCCTACTTCTATCTGCCCAAGATGGAGAGCTACCTGGAGGCGCGACTCTGGAACGAGGTGTTTGTGCTGGCTCAAGAGAAGCTGGGCATCCTGCGTGGCACCATCAAGGCTACAGTGTTGATTGAGACGATCCTGGCGACCTTCGAAATGGACGAGATCCTCTACGAGCTGCGTGAGCACTCGTCTGGCCTGAATTGCGGCCGTTGGGACTATATCTTTAGCGCTATCAAGAAGTTCCGCAACCTGCCGCAGTTCATCTATCCTGATCGCGCGCAGGTGACCATGACGACGCATTTTATGCACTCGTACTCGCTGCTCGTCATCCAGACCTGCCACAAACGCAACGCGCACGCCATCGGCGGTATGGCGGCCCAGATCCCTATCAAGAACAATCCCCAGGCCAACGAAGAGGCCATGGCGCGGGTCGTGGCCGACAAGAAGCGCGAGGCTGGCGACGGGCACGATGGCACCTGGGTAGCGCATCCGGGGTTGGTGGCTGTCGCGCTGGAAGAGTTCGACGAGGTCATGCCAGAGCCTAACCAGATCTACAAGAAACGCGAAGATGTGCATGTGACGGCGGCGGACCTGCTGGAGGTGCCGGATGGCACGATCACGGAGACGGGCCTGCGCACAAACATCAGCGTCGGTGTGCAGTACCTGGAGGCCTGGCTGGGCGGCCTGGGCTGCGTGCCCATCAACAACCTGATGGAGGATGCCGCCACCGTCGAGATCTCCCGCTCGCAGGTCTGGCAGTGGATTCACCATCCTCAGGGCGCGTTGGACGATGGCCGCAAAGTCACCGTCGAGCTGTTCCGTGACCTGGCCCGCGACGAACTCAACAAGATGAAGGAGCGCGTTGGCGCGCAGGCCTACAACGCGCGCAACTATGAGCAGGCCTACACGTTGCTGGATGAGATCATCACGAACGATGAGTTCATGGAGTTTCTGACGCTGCCGGCGTATGAGTTGGTGGATTAGCTTTCTCAAGCAGAACAGGGGACCCTGGCCAGGGTCCCCTGTTCTGCTTGAGAAATGCCTACCTGGATTCGTTGCCTGAACTCTCTTCCTGTTCGGCCTCGAAGAGTGGAAGCTGAAGTTGCCCACCTTGCTTTGCTCGTTTCTCTTCTTCTCTCTGGAGTTGCCAGGTGCTTTTCCTGGGAGTGGGCAGTTGCTCTGGCGGGGTGTTACCTAGCTCGGTGATGATGAACTCTCGCACTTTCCGTGCGACCCTATAGTGGGTAGTGTTGGCCTGCTCTTTGCTAGCGGTTTTTTCCCGCTTCATGGTAGCGTCGGTTTGAGCCGCACGAAAGATATTATCGGCCAGCTCTTCGGGACCCATCCAGTTTGAGATCTCTTCGCCTGGTGCCAGGTGTTTAAGGGCGTGGATATCGTTTTCAGTCAGCTCATTATAGAGTCCCTTGTACCCGGAGTTGGCAAAGTCGGCATGCTCTGATTGGGTGACAACGCCTGCCTCGTGCGCTGTTTGCGCAAGCTTTCGATTGTAGAGACTGAGTTGAACACGATAGACCAGGCGCTTTTCATCCTCTGAAAGCTGGGCAAATGTGTCAGCATCCGCCAACTCCTGGCGACGGGTTTGCTCAGCGAAGTAATCTTTGGCATGGCTAACGATTGGCTTGGATGAGTCAGCATCCAGGACAATCATATAACAGGCGTAGCGTGTCAGTTCAATGTCTCGAATATCAGCCCTGCCGCCCCTAGCGCCAACCTTGCGTTGTTTCGTCGTCTCGTGAAATTCTTGTTCCACTGGATGCCCATTATATTTGCAGGCAATTTTTGCTTTGGCAATAACCCCCTCAAACTTATCCCATTTAGTGTATCCCAGAACTTTTGACACTTCTCTGGCCAACCAATATTCCCGTTCGCCATCCAGGTGACGGAGAGCGTCAAAGGGCGAGGTGACAAAGTTTGGTTGATCCTCCATGCTACATATCCCCTTTCATGTATATCTTCCCCGCACGGGGAAGATATGAAAATTGGCTTGCCCGTTGGTCTCAGCGGTCTTTCTGTTCTTCTAGCGATGGTCTATTCACTGCTTGCCCTGGCGGTTGATCACGCACATAATGTATGGCTGATCGTGCTGTCTTCCCGGCCCTTCATGTGGTCTGTGACTCCTGTATCGTCTCTGGCCGTTTCCGACGCCGGGGGTGGACCCGCGGGCGCGGTGCTTATGGTTGCAACAGTGAAAGTGACGCCTTCTTCTCATACTGTTCATGAATGCCCTTTCTGCCAGGTGGCCCGCCAGGCCAATGATGCCTTCTGTGGGCATTGCGGAAGATCTACTGCGTCAACAGGTGATATGACACAATGGAGTGGTGCATAGGAGTGTGTCAAGACTGAGATCCTGCTCATCTTCGAGGCCCATCCTCGGTCCTGCACACCACGTCCTGGATGGCGTTCCAGATGGCCTCGTGTATCTCCGTCACCTCGCGCAGTTCATCATCGGGATAGGCGCAAGGGATCATGAACCAGGCGCTATCGGTATGTTTCTCTACAAGCATCTGGTAGACCTCGCGACACTGTGCGAGATAGGCGGTATCTTCTTCGTGGATATCGGCGGCATTGACGGTATAG
>JALYVR010000418.1 GCA_030853145.1 Chloroflexota bacterium
GTCCCTTATGTGCTTATGATGGGAGGTCTAACCAGCGCTTAACCTATACGCGACTTTTGTCCAGCTCTGGCCGCCATCGTTGGTCTTGAGCAGGACATTGGTGCCGGGATTATCAGGATGCATCGGGTCGGTAGTGCCGATGGCCCAGCCGGCTGCCGGGGATATAAAGCTGAAACTCAGAAAGTCCTGGAAGCTAGTAGTGGAAGTGGGTGTAATTTTCAGCCAGTGCTGCCCTCCGTCGCTGGTGATTTGGATGCTCTTGCCTTCATAGTTGCTGGTCCAGCCGTGATGGTTGTCCACAAACGTGACGGCTTGAGGGACAGGTGTCAGTGGTGTGCCGACATTCCAGGTCGCGCCGCCATCGTGCGTGACATAGACGGCAAAACCATCGTGTGCGCCACTGAAAGGCGTAAACCCTATCACCGTCAGCACGCCATCGCTGGCATTGAAGAATTGCGGCACAGAGAGCGAGAGTTGACCATCTCCAACGTGTCGGGGTAGCGACAGGCTTTGTGGGTGCCAGGTGCGGCCGCCGTCGTGTGTGACATAGAACCAGGCGCGATTGTTCGCATATGTCGTGCCGCTGATATAACCTGTAGAGGTATCAGTGAAACCGACACCCGATTTCAGGCCGCCGAACGGAAGCTGGTTGGCTGATGAGGGACCCGTTGGCCGCGCGGCTGAGAGCAAGGACCAGGTCGCGCCACCATCGCTGGTGCCCAGGATAGCCACCGCCATCGAGCCTGCCGCCACGCCCATCCCCACCATGATCCACCCGTGCTGAGCATCAAGGAAGGTAATCTGAGAGCCTGTGACGCCGTACTGATTACTAAAGTCAACAGTTGTGTTCTGCCACGTCTGCCCGGCGTCGGTTGTGCGGAACACCTGGAGTTGTGTCTGGTTGCCGCCCACGGGGATCGCGCTCCACGCGTGGGTGGCGTCAAGGAACTCGGTTGAGAACTGGAACAGCGATTGTTTGGGGTACTTTGGCGTCACATCTGTCCAGGTGGCCGCCCCATCAACTGTATGCAGGATCGTCTTCTGAAGGGTCTCGGCCCAGCCGCTGTGCGCGTCGATCATCTGGATGCGCGTGATGTCCTGGTGAGGTGCCGACTTCGGAGTGGAAGTAGGTGACACGTTGGCGACCGCCGGCGATTGCGGGCTAGTGGTAGCGGTTGCCCCTGCTGTCCCGTTGGCCGGCTGGCCACAACTTGCTAAGATGAGCAACGCGCTCACCATGAGCGACACTATACACGCTAAATGCATAGGAGATTTTGATCGAGTGATTGTAAACATACTCTTTGCTCCTCTCCTCGCCACGAGCGAGGTCCATCATCGGTAGGAACGTGAAAACTATTCATATTTAGTGTAGGAATATTTGTTAATAAAGGGTGTTCCTACTAAATATAATGCAAGAGAAACATAATAAGGTTTGGTGATTCTGTAGGGTGTGGCTTGCCTTATAGGCATGAACGTAAGACAGAAACAAGCGAAAAGCGGGGTATCCGTAGGGCGAGGCAAGCCTCGCCCTACGGATTACGGCACGATTCGGCTTACGTTCACGCCTATGAGGCAAGCCCCACCCTACGGAACGGTGAGGCTGCATTGCGGATATTAATACGCCGATTGTGGCACGATGAAGCGTGGGAACATCGCGTGGACCTGGGTCCAGGTGCGGCCGCCATCGACGGTCTTATACAATGCAGAGAACTGCGCGTGTGTCCTGCTATCAACTGAGTAGTTGAAAATCCAGCCGACCGTGGGTGAGACAAAATCAGGAGGCATCAGTGAATTGGAGTCCGGGTCAGGGTCATTACGAGTGACCACCCTTGTCCAGTGCTGCCCACCATCGCTGGTCGCATACAATCTTTTTGTTTGGAGTTCCATTGACACGAACCACCAGTGCTGCATATCTATGGTAGCAGGAGCCTCCGCGACAGGCAACATGGGAAAACCCGCCTTTGTAGGAACATTTGAAGCAGCTAAATGCACAAAAGATGTGGCGTTCCATGTTGCCCCGCCATTATGAGTTACATAGGTACTAATACCACGTGGAGAGGCAAATTCGGCGGCCAACACGCCGTCCTGGGCATTGAAAAAGTGTGGCGTCCAGACCAGCGTAGGAGCGGTATGGACCGCGAGTGGCAACGGCAGTGCAGCCTGGCCCCAGGTGAGTTCTTGCCATGTGGAACCGCCATCGCGTGTCTCGTAGAGCACGGTGGGACTGGTAGACAGGTTGCCTGAGCCGATGATCCAGCCGGTTGTACTGTTCACGAAGCTCATCTTATCGATGTAGACATTGTTGAAGAGCGCAGCCCGAGCGGAATGTGCATTCAACATCTTCACCCAGGTCCTGCCGCCATCGGTTGTGCGTAACAGATCCGGCGGGCGAATTGTTTCCGGGCCGGTGACCACGTGGATAGCTACTTCATGTTTTACTAGCAGCCAACCATCATAGGCATTGCTGAAGGTCAGTGTAGAGACCGAATCGCCGTCGGTCTGCAGCACCGTCTTCTGCCAGGTTTTGCCGCCATCGGTTGTGTGGAAGACAAGCGAGGTTGCCGAGGGATCGAAGTTCCGCGAATGCGTTTTATCGACAGTTATCGTCGTCCACATGCTTGTAGCATTTAAAAAGAAGCTTCCTCCGCTCCATACGGTCTTATTCAGCTTCAGCACGTCCTGTGGTGTTACGTCCTGCCAGTGAACACCACCATCCGTCGTGCGCAACACGGTGCCTCCACTCGCCAGCGCCCAGCCGCTTGTCTCGTTTATCATATGCACGCTGAAAAGTTGTGCATCGTCGCGTTGGACAAGATGCGGCTGGCTTGGCGCGCTGGTGGTCGTCCGGTGCGTGTTCCTGAGCACCAGGACGAGCGAGCCGACCAGCAGTGCGGCAACTACGATGGCCGCGATCATGCTGACGTGTTGTTGTAGTGCTGTCCCCCGTGCTACTCTGGGGGCCGCATCGGCGGTATGTAGATCTGTCATATCAAGCCTTCCCTGCTGTTGTGTTCCCACCTGTAGGGGTATTCGTTTGTCATGGTTCCTGCTGGCTTCAGCAAGGAGACGCTCTCGGATACGCGCCAGGGAGCGGGCATCCGCGTCGCGCCGCTGGTAGAGGCGCTGGAGATCGTGTGTGAGAAGTTGATCCTGCCCCTGTGCCTCTTTGGGCGTATATTCATCGTGGTTTGTCATAACTCTGGCCTCCCTCCTGCTGAGTGTCGTAGATGGAACGGAGAAATGCGATGGTGCGCGAGAGCAATTTGCGGACAGCCGCTTCCCGCTTGTCCAGCAACACTGCGATTTCGGCGAAGCTGAGGCCGGAGCCGAAGCGCAGGTGCAGCACCTGCTGCTGCGTTGTCGAGAGGCTGTCGATGGCCGTGCGCAACTGTCGTAGGGCTTCGTTGCGGAGCGCGCTCTGTTCGGGGTCCTGGCGCTCATCACTGTAGAGCGTCTCCTCGACCAGTTCCAGAGCGATGGCCAGGGGGTGGCGCGCGGCATGGCGGTAGCTATCGACCAGTTTGTTATGTGCCACGCGCCGCAGCCACGCCAGACGCTCTTTGTCGTTTAAGAGCGGCAGGTTATCGCGCTCCATGGCCGCTATGAAGACTTCCAGCGTCAGGTCCTCGGCATCCTCCCGCGAAGACGTATACAGGTACACGTATGCAAAGATCGCCCGGCCATAACGGTCATAAAGCGCGGCGCCTGGGTCGACATCAGGATCAGGACAGGGGCCAGCATCCATGCGAGTGTGTGCCTCCGGACAAGGACCACCCTCGTCTCTATGCTTCAGCCCCTCGCCTGGTTTGGGTATATGCATGCATGTTACTCCTTTGCGCGGCGTGTATTGCTGCTTCACACACTGTATCGTCGTGGGAGGGGTTTTGTGACAGGAGATGGTGAGGCGAGCCACGCCCTACGGGAGGCCCCCTTCCCCCATTTCTCACACGTAGATCCCCATTGCAGAACTGCCACATTGCTGCCGATAGGGAAGAGAGAAATGGGGAGGGCAATGAAAAGGAAACTTACCATATGTCTCTTGCTTGGCTACAGCGGGATTATCCTGGCCTGGCCGCTTTTGATAGCGCAAACGAGCGCGCTATTTCTGGGTGGGAGTTTTGCCATCCAGGGAGGCAGCGCGTTGCTGGGAACCTGTATGTGCTTCAATGGGTTCAGAAAGCTCCGCAGACAGCATCGTCCGTTGCAGCGCATTCCGTTCTTGATGAGCCTGGGATTCCTGTTCAACTGTATTGGGCTGCTCATGAGGGCTGCCTTCCAGTTGCCTTTTTTCCTGCATAATCCCGTCCCAAACCTGCCTGACCTCTTTTCGGTTAGTGGCTACCCCTTCTTGTTCGCGGGCATTGTGCTGTTCCCTCTACCGCGTCTTTCTACCGCGATGCGCGCGCGCCTGGCTGCCGATAGTTTCATGATTATCATCGCGGTCGCGACATTGGCCTGGTATTTTTTGCTTGGGCAGGCCATTCTGCACGAACAGGGGCCGCTTGGCGACCGGCTCTTTACGATACTCTATCCATGTGTCGACCTGGTATTGCTCTGTTACCTAACTCTGACCTTTCAACGCTATCTCACCCTCAATCGCGGACTGGTGATGCTGGTGGCCTTACAATTGGCTGCAATCTTCATTGCCACCTTCATGGATAGTAGCGATGTATACCTGACCCTTTTCCACCATCCCACAAAAATCCTCGATCATTTTACAGCGATAGAATATCTGATTGGGGGAGTGGCCTGGCAGATAGAGCGCTTCCACCAGGAAGTGCAGGCCAGAAAACACACTGGGCGCTCCTCGCTGATGAACACCCTCCTGCCTTATGTCTTTGTTGTGATGATCTTACTGCTCATCTGCTGGATCTGGGTTTCGGGCGAGACAGGCGGGGTGGCAAAGGGGGCCGAGATGGGAGGCCTCCTGCTCATCGGCACGGTGCTCCTGCGCCAACTCTTTGCCATGAAGACCATCCACGAGACGAACCAGCAGCTTGAGCGCCTCTCGACGACCGATCCGCTGACGGGCCTGGCGAATCATCGCTCCCTGCTTGATACCCTGGATATGGA
>JALYVR010000419.1 GCA_030853145.1 Chloroflexota bacterium
GTGTATTTCCTTTCTCTGTGTGTTCTTCATCGCGCTCATTGGGATGATCAGTGATCTCCTCATCTGGCATACGTTGCTCCTGGGGGTGCTGACAATCTTCATATGAGGGTCAAGAGGAATTCAGAGGAGGAAATGCATGCCTTTTGAGCAGATACACATTGGTGGATGGTTGATTGAAGTTGATCGTGAGGCAACGCATGCTTTTTAGTTTTGAAGAAGGACCCATGCTCCATCATGGCCAGGTTGTCTATGTTGGGCAAGAGTACGCCTTGAACTTTGTGCTACACTATCTTTACAAGCGTTGTTGAGGTGCTTGAGTAACCGTCTTCTTCTGGAACGGTGAGTGCAGAACGGAAGGAACTGATGGAACACTTCAGGGATTGGCCCGATTACACGGGTGCCGCCAGCCGCCAGCCCAGTCCTCAGGGCGAACGTCCTGTCTTGCCTGCTCATTCCCAGGAACATTCGATAACGTCATTAGAACGACAACTCTCTAAAAGCATTACGAGATCGGCCTTCTGTATGGGCTTCTTGAGCTGCATGGTGTTCGTCTTCATGGGAGTGTTGTTTTATGACACCTTCCTCACACCGAAAGGAGGCTTTCACGTAGCTACACCCGTCGTAGATGACCTGCTCTTACCTTTCTTGTTCATCTCGATGGGAATTTTGTCCATTCTCCGATGGAACAGCCACCTCTTGAGTCTACGGCTCTCTGCCACCCAACGTCAGGAGATCTCTTCTTCTCAAGGATTTGGCCTCCTTGACCTCCTGAGTCCTCTTGGTATCATGGGGATCTGTTTCATGGGCATTGGTGGGGTGCTGATCTGGAGCCGCCTTCCCGTCCTGGACGCGATCCTGGCTATCGGGGTTCTTAGCTTCTTTGGGATCGCTCTGCTTTTCTCATATCGGAGTCGACGCGCGCAGCGGCGCCAATAGCGAGAGGGAGAACCGGCGCAGGCAGGCTTCGTCTCAAGGTGAATTGACATCATTGGCTTCAAACAGAGCTATCGAGCTGAGAAAAAAAGATAGTTAGAAGAGGTCGTACTGCTTCAACTCTTGGCGAAGAGCTTGAGCAAGTGATGCCATTTCTTCGTCTGAAAGAGCGAGAAGCCCTCTGGAGAGGTCAAGGGCCGCTGTTTGCTGTTGCTCATAAGGGACGCCTGGAGGCAGAGGGGCAAGATGCCAATGCACATGTCGATTCCCTTGTTGGCTGCCAAGCGTCAGAATGTAGATCCGTTCTGTGGGGACCATGTGTCTCAGGGCTTCGGCGACGTGGTAAATTACCCGTTGGAGCGTGAGATACTCTTCCAGGGTAAAATCCCCTGTGGCTTGCTCACGGTGTTCTCGTGGGGCCACCAGGGTATAGCCATACAGCAATGGATATTTGTTCAGGAAAACGACGGCTGTCTGGTCCTCATAAATCATATGGTGGGGATTGGTACCAGCAACGATCTCGCAGATAAAACAAGGGCCCTCTTTCGATCTCTTTTCATATGCACTAATATCAAATGGTTGGGAACGGACCATCACATTTCTCCTCGCGTCTGCTGAGAACTGATCTGTAGAGGAACAAGCATAGCTGATAGAAGAAGAAAAAACAAGCCAGGGAAAGCTCTAGCGAAGGTGATGGCGATTTGTGAAGAGCGGGCCGTCTATGCTATACTCACAGCAGGCACCTCGTGCTAAAACGGTGGTGTGAAGAAGATACGATGCGCGTGGAGGACCTATGCGTTACAGCCCGGAGGCTCGGGGAGATTGGGGACATATGCATGGCGGCCCCGAAGTGATGATCGCGACCGAACAGGTGAGGGCCGCGGATGGCTGCAAGCTCTTTGTGCGCGTCTGGAACGCGGATAGCGATGATGTGCTGCTCTTACTGCATGGTCTGGGGGCGCATAGCGGCTGGTTTATCGACTTTGGCAACGAGCTGGCCGCGCGTGGCCTCACGGTCTATGCTATGGATCATCGCGGCTTTGGGCGCTCCGAAGGGGCGCCGGGGCATATCGACCGCGCCGGACGCTATGTAGAAGATATCTGGTGCGTCGTCTCCGAGATCCGCGAGCGCCATCCGGGGGCACGCGTTTATATGCTTGGTCACAGCATGGGTGGTATCTTCGCCACGCACTTTGCCGCCCGCTACGGGGATATGCTTACCGGCGTCATCTTTCTCAACCCCTGGGTGCAGGATAGCTCGCGCCTGCCGGTAGGCAACACCCTGGGCATCTTCATGGGCGGCCTCTTCAAGTCGAAGCGCGCCTGGCAGGTGGCCGGCGGACCCGATGTGATGACTGGCAACCCCGAAGCCATCCAGATGCTCGAAGCCGACCCCCTCTGGCATCGCACGCAGACGGCTACGTTCCTGGTGCAGATCCTGCGCATGCGCCTGGCCGTCCCCAGGCTGGCGAAGCGTATCACCATCCCCGCGCTCGTGATCCAATGCGAGCAGGATAAAGCTGTGATCCCCGCGGGCACGCGCAAATTATACGAGGCCCTGGCCAGCGGCGATAAGACCTGGCAAGCCTATCCCACTTACCACCATAATTTCGAGTTCGAGGCCGACCGCAAGCAGCTTGATGATGATCTTATGGCGTGGATCCATGAACAGGCGAGCGTTGGTAGCCAGGCGATATTGTAAGACCTGGCTTATTGGCCTTATTGATATACCCAACGCTAGAAATTTTTATTGTTGTGAAAACCGAAGATCCTCACCAGGCTCCTCTCTGTCTTGTCCGCCTGAATAAACCAACAATCCCCAGTGAACGTTTTACTTTCATTTCGCACTAAAAGTATGTTATTATATTGGGAGCGATGAACTTAAGCATTATTTAGAATAGTGCTTGTACCAGTAGTTTTTCTCGATTGGCCTTGTAGCATGGGTTAACAGCGATCAGAAGTTTTTAATTTCAGAATGCATCGGGAGGTTACATATGGAAGCAATGCAGAGCTACGATGGAAGCATTTTTGAAACCCTGGCCGAGTTTCGGATTGCCAGGCAGTTCATTAACACGAATCGAGAACGCCTCAAAGAACTGGGGGTAGTGATTTGTCAACACAGTTTGCAAGAAGATGTTGGTATTTCACTGCTCCACAAGCATTTTCATATCTCACCTTATGAGCGAGTGACGAAAGCGTTTGTGGGAAATGCTGCACACATTAGACCTCAGCCCATCCAGGATGCAGATCATGTGGCTCCTTATCTCTGGAAGCTAGAGGCGAATAAGGGAAATACAGAGAGGAGGTACTATCCTCTTGAGTTCATTGAAATCACTGATAAAACAACAAAAGCGCAAGAGCAGGCAGAGAGAGTGAGGAATACCGGGGATTTTCTGCAGGAGATGGCTGCAAAGTTATGCGAGTTGGAAGTGGAGAATATCTTTGGTATTAGTACATTGCATAACGCCGGTGGTATTGTGGTTGGTGATGATGAGATGTTACTAGAAACGACGGATCAAGTGAACCGTGTACTTACCGTTGCTCCCATTCCCCAGACCGAACTCGTTTCTTCAGAGGTAACGGAAACGACGTGGCAATTTACATCGGTAGGTGAAGGAAAAACGGTACAGGAATGTTACATGCATTGTAATCAGCACTGTAAGGGGCATTATTCATAGCGGGATGTCGATATGGCTCTTGCGCAACCCGCTGGTCCAGACTAACTGCTCGCAGGACTTGTAGGTATGAACCTGCTTTAGCACACCTGGTATGCTTATCAAAAAATCGGCGAGTTTACGCAAGAGCTTACATCTATGAAGGCGCGTTTGAACCAGTCACCATCGCCGCCAGCGTACGTCCGATCTTCAACACATCGGCCGTCTCCAGGTTGCATAGCACTACCACGTAGAGGTTGCGTGCGGGATAGAAGCCATTGTATGCGAAAAAGCCATCGATGCGGCCTACATGGTAGATGAGCTTCCCCAGAGGTTCCGCACCAATGAACCAGCCGTAGCCGTAGCCGCGGTCAGTTGACTGTAAGCAGCCTCCCCCTGCGCCCGGCGGCGGACAGGGGATATGCGGGGTGAACATGGCATCCAGCGCCTGTTGCGAGACTAGCATATGTGCCATGAGCGCCTGATCCCATCTATACAGATCCTCCACCGTAGAATATATGGCTCCCGCCGCGTAGAACACCGACATAGCATACGCGTCGGGCTTGCTATAGTCGCTATAATAGCCGGTGGCATGCTGCGGCAAGGCTGGATGTGTGGTGTCGTAGCCGGTATTGCGCATCTTGAGCGGAGCAAAAATATGCTCCTGTAAGAACGTGGCATACGCTTCCCCTGAGACACGCTCGACAATGTAGCCCAACAGGACATAGCCCGAATTGCTATACCTGAAGACCGAGCCGGGCGGAAAATCCAGGGGCCTATCTTTGAAGCGGGCGATAAGCTGTGCGGGCGTGGTGGGCTGAGTCCACGAGGCCACAAAATCGGGAAAGTTAGTGTAGTCTGGGATGCCGGAGCTATGCGTCAGCAGGTGGTAGAGCGTAATCGGCCGCCAATCCTGGGGGCAATTCGCGATATACAGGCAGAGGTGATCCTGCACATGCAGCTTGCCGCGCTCCTGCAAGATCAGGATCGCCATCGCGGTAAATTCCTTGGTGACCGAGCCGATGCGAAACCGCGTCTGCGGCGTATCCGGAATGCGCGCATCCCTGTCCGTCAGGCCATAGCCCTTGCTGAACAGCATGCCATTGTGGGCTACCAGCACGGACCCGGTCAACGACCCGCTTGCATTCAGGTGACTGAGATAGGCATCCAGGTCGGCAGCGTTGGGAAATGGTTGCGTGGGAAGCGTGGGCGCAACAGCGGTCCTCATGCTCACCGCAGTGGTCTGCTTCACACTGATTGGGCCACAGCCTGCAAGAGCGAAGATGAGCGCCAGCAGCAGGCAGGCTATGCGGCTCTGAGAGTTTGTCGCGAGCATAGGCCCTATTCCTCCCTCTGCGCTATGATCCAATCCAGCACCTGCTTATAATCCACTTTCGCGAAGTCGGTTGTATCCACCTCCAGCAGTTGTCCGCCAATATCCAGGCTATCCAGCTTTCCTCGCAGCAACACAT
>JALYVR010000420.1 GCA_030853145.1 Chloroflexota bacterium
GCTACGAAGGACGAGCAACTTTTGCGAAGCCCTGGTGAGGATAAAGGTTTGGAAGACGTATACAGATGTGATAGCATGCAGTGGAGTTAATGCGAAAGGAAGCTATATAACGGATGGTTCCGCCAGTATTCGAGACCTATTTCGCGACCATCGTCGGGGCCAGCGCGGCTCTGGTAGGACTACTCTTTGTGGCCATCTCCATTGCGCCGGAACGTACAGTGCGGCCCGAGGCCCCGTTGGAGCAACAGGCGATGGCCACCAGTTGTTTTATCGCGCTCTGCAATCCCTTCTTCATTGCGCTGATGGCGCTCATTCCCTCCCTTGACCTGAAGGTTGTGGGCATGACGACACTCGCCGTCAGTACGATGGGCCTGATGAATACCTGCATCCTGGGATGGTTCCTGCTGAGACACCTATCGGGATGGCGCAACGCCGTGCGCAGAAGCGCATTCGTCCTGATAAGCCTGGCGCTCTACGGAGGCGAATTCTATATCGGAATGCAGCTCAACTCTCATGCTGCCTCTGCCACCTTCTCCTGGCTGGCGCTAATGCTGGTTGGTCTCAACGCCCTCGGTCTCTCGCGCGCCTGGGACCTGCTCGGCGCGCACCGCTATCGCTTCCAGGACTTGCTCACGCGTCCTAAAAAAGAGGAAACACATCAAGAGTAAGTTATGCGCTTTATATGATGTCCTTTACTTCGCCAGCAGATGCACCGCGCGGCCCAGAGCGCTCTCAGCGCTCTCCTGGAAGGCCTCGCCCAGACCGGGATGCGCGTAGAGGATCTCGGCCAGGTCGGTCAGAGTGGCGCCCATCTCGATAGCGAGGGCGGCCTGGCCGATGAGGTCTCCGGCGCGCGGACCGACCAGCGTGGCGCCGAGCAGGACACCATCTTCTTTGCCGGCAACAACCAGGGCCACCCCGTTATCAACTCCCAGCGTCAGGGCGCGACCGTTCGCCGCCAGCGGGAAGCGACCGGTGACGACAATATAGCCGGCCTGGGTGGCCTCTTCAGCGGAATAGCCGACCGTCGCCAGCTCCGGTGTAGTATGCACAACAAGCGGCGTGACCAGGGGCGCGAATTGCACACGCTGGCCGGAGAGCGCGTCGGCAGCGACCTTTCCCTGCTTGATGGCGATACTCGCCAGCGCGCAGCCGCCTGTGCAGTCTCCAATGGCATAGATATGCGGCACACTGCTCTGCTGCATAGAGTTGACGGGAATCGCGCCAGATGGCGCAACCTCTACCCCTGCCGCATCCAGGTGTAGCCCGGCCGTATGCGGACAAACGCCTCGCGAGACTACCAGCGGGCGCTCGCTTACCTGCGCGGCACTGGTCTTCGTCGCGACCCGCACGCCGAGTTTGCGCAGACCAGCCTGCACCAGGCGCAGCGCCGCCGGGTCCACGCCGGCAAGCACCTGCTCGCCCGGCGCGAAAAGCTGCACCTTGACGCCCAGGCGCGCGAAGAGCGTCGCCAGTTCGAGCGCAATATAGTCATCGCCGGCCACGCTGAGCGTCTCCGGCAGCTCTTGCAAGGCCAGGGCCTGCTCCGGCGTCAGGACCTGCGCGCCGTCATAGGGGAGATCGTGGGCGGCAGCAGTGGCGCCTGTGGCGACGACACAGTGCTCGAACTTGAAGCGATGGGAGCCATGCTCGCCCTCGACGCGCACCTCGTGAGCATTCATGAACCAGCCGCTGCCATGCACATACTCGACATGATTGCCGGCCACCAACCGGCGCACCCCGTCGGCAAGGCGATCAACCACGCTCTGCTTCCAGGCCTGCATGCCGGTCCAGTTGAAGGAGACGGATTCCGCCTGGATGCCCATGACGGCCAGTTCTTCCTGACGCGTCTGGTAGTAGCGCTCGCTTGAGGATAGCAGCGCTTTGAGCGGGATGCAGCCCCGGTGCAGGCAGGTGCCACCGGGCAGCCCCGCGTCGATCAAGGTGACATGCCGGCCCAGTTGCGCGGCGCGAATGGCCGCCACATAGCCGCCCGGTCCCGCTCCCAACACCAGCACATCAACAGCGGTGGTCACATCACCAACAACCATGGTTCGCTTCTCTCTTCGCTAGCCTATCAAAATTCATCCTCGATAAGTTGTCTGCCATATTCGGTCAGGGTATGCTTACCGTGTTCAACGCGTCGAAACATATCTTTGTACCTGGCCCCTACTTTTAGCTCGCCACTTGAATTCGTGGCTTTGCGCGGTCGCGGAGTGCCATATTTAACCTTGAAGAGGCCATCAGAGCGCATCAGTTGAAAGATACCTGTGTAACGATACTCCCACGTCTGGCGGTCAACTCCCAGCTTCAGTCGCACATCCTCGCGACTAAATACCTCTTTGCCCTCCTGTTTCACCAGGGCGGCCACCGCCTGCATGATCTCCTGTGCGCTTGCCATGTCATATTCCTTTCGCATGGGCCAACGCGCCGATCACGGCACTATCATAGCATATCCAGCAGCAATTGCTGCGGGTTCTCCACCAGTTCTTTAAAGCGAGCCAGGAAGGCGCCGGCACGCGCGCCATCTATCAGTCGATGATCGAAAGAAAGGGCCAGCGGCATCATCGGTCGCGCGACGAGCTGCCCCTCGTGAACTACGGCCTTCTCCTGCAGCTTCCCTACCGCCAGAATAGCCACCTCTGGATGGTTAATGATGGGAGTGCCACTGGCGCCGCCAAAGCTGCCGACATTGTTCAGCGTGAAAGTACTGCCGGTCAGCTCGGAGCGCGAGAGGGAGCGTTTGCGAGCACCCTCAACGAGGCGCTCAAGCTCGCTGGCAAGGCCAAGCAGGGTCAGGCGATCAGCGTCGCGCAGCACGGGCACGAGCAGGCCCTCCGGCGCCGCCGTCGCCACGCCGATATGGTAGGCCTGTTTATAGACGATCTCGCGCCGCTCCTCATCCAGGCTGGCATTGAAGATGGGGAACTCTTTGAGCACGGGCAGCAGCAGCTTCAGCAGGAGCGGCATATACGTCAGACGCACGCCGCGCTTCTCAGCTACCGGCAGCAGCGCACGGCGCAGGGCCACCAGGCCGCTGCCATCGACCTCGTCAAAGGCGGTGGCATGGGGGATCGTGCGCCAGGCATACTCCATGTGTTCGGCGATGCGCTTGCGCAGGCCAGTGAGGGGCTCGCGCTTATCCTCAGGAATAGGAGCAGGTAACACAGATCGCTGCTGTGGCTGTGAGAGAACGACAGATTGCTGCTCGCTTGCGGACGTTGAAGAGGAAGCAGGAGTGCGAGCCTCTTCAGCATAAGCTCTCACGTCCTCGATAGAGACGCGGCCATTGGCATTGGAGGGCTGTACCTGTTCAAGATCAACGTCCAGTTCAAAGGCCAGTTTGCGCACAGCAGGCGCGGCGAGGACGCGGCGCTTCGCTGTCGCAGCCTTCTCAGCGCCATCTGTTCCATTTGACGCGCTCGTGAGTACTGCGGCCGGGGCAGGGTTCGCGTTCTTCGCGGGCGCTATACCGCCATTGCGCGAGGCAGTCTCGAAGACGATCAACACAGCACCCTTTTTGGCCACCTGGCCTTCTGGCACGCGAATATCGGCAACACGCCCGGTAACGGGAGAAGGAATCTCAACCAGGGCCTTATCAGTCTCAACCTGCACCATCAACTGATCGGTTTTAATGGCATCGCCGGGACCGACGAGCCAGCGCCTGATTTCGGCCTCCTCCATCCCCTCGCCCAGGTCAGGTAATTTAAACTCCTGCATATATTGCCTCCACATACATATTGCCGACTGTCCCTACGTGTAGGATTATCGCCAGGACGATGCAACCCGTAGGAACGACGGCTTACCCATTGGTTGATACTCCATCAGGGTTGATCCCCCAGGGTGAAGCTAGTCGCCTTGGAACAGGGCACCCGCAAGGGATGCCCGTACATATCTGACCCGTTGTGGGGAAGATGTCGAGTTGTAACTGGTCAAAGGGTGGTATTCGCTCCATACGGTCAGAGATGTACGGGCACTCCCTTGCGGGTGCCCTGTTCCAAGGCCGACACATGTCTATTTTCCCTTCATCAGGCTGTTCAATAGTGATTGTGTATCAACGAATGTGGCTTGCCTCGCCCGCGCTGGCCAACCACGCGGGGCGAGGCAAGCCATCGCCCCTACGGAACCGGGGGAACCGCGTTGTTATACGAAATCGGACGGATCGCGTTATTTTACATAGTTGGCATCGTGCCATCGATAAACCAGTCGGTGACCGTTGGTTCGCCTGGATGCGGCAAAAGGCCTGTCAGCGCGGAGACCGTTCCTGCATGCACATCGTCAGGTTTCATGAAATCATCGGGCGGATAGTGATAGCGCGTGGAAGCGTACTCCATAACATCATGCCAGATGGGGCCGGCCCCGGTGATACCGATGACGTTATTCATTATACTATTATCGCTGTTGCCGGCCCATACCCCCACCGTGAGATAAGGCGTGTAGCCCAGCGTCCAGTTATCGCGGAAGCTCTGCGTCGTCCCGGTCTTCGCCGCCGCCGGGCGGTCGAGTTCAAGGGGGTTGTTCGGCCCGAACTCGTGGTAGCGCGAGGCCTTGTCGGCGAGGATGCTGCTCATGAGGAAGGCAGTATCCGCGCCTATGGCCCGCGTCCCGTGCGGGTTGGCGGGATCGTATCTGTAGAGGGGATAGCCCTGGCCGTCGGTAATCTCTAAGATGGAGACCGGCGACACATGTACGCCGCGATTGGCGAAGGTGGCATAGGCGCCTGTCAGGTCCAACAGAGAGACCTCCGCCGTGCCCAGCGCCAGTGATGGACCCAGTGAGCTGGGCTTGCGCGATGCCACCGATGTCAGGCCCAGGCGGCCGGCCATGTTCAGCGCGTTCGGTACGCCGACATATTCCATCGTCGTCACCGCTGGAATGTTAAACGAGTTGGCGATGGCGTTGCGCACGGTCATAGGGAAGCTTGTATGGTAGCGGAGATCGTAGTTCTGCGGCGTGTAGTAGCCCTTTTTATCTCTGGTCGGATAGATGGTTTTGTGGTCCGGCACGATCATCGCCGGATACCAGCCCATCTCAAAAGCGCTGGCATAGACCACGGG
>JALYVR010000421.1 GCA_030853145.1 Chloroflexota bacterium
GGGCAGTCCCTTGCGGGTGCCCTGTTCCAAGCACGACATAACTTCACCTCGGACAATTCTGCCTCGCACGGACGCGGCAAGCCGGCTCCCTACGCGGATGGAGAATCGCCCCTCGTGGGCGCCATATCCCACTAGTCTCCTCTCACCTTGCGCATCCCACGCGGTATCTTCCCCAGTAGATCGGAGGCCAACAGGCCCGCGCTGCCTATCTCGTCGCTGACCAGGCCGGCGGCGACGGTGTGCAGGTAGACGGCGGCGCTGGCGGCATCGAACGGGGGCAGCTTCTGTGAGAGGAGGCCCGCGAGCATGCCGGCCAGCACATCGCCTGTGCCGGCGGTTGCCAGAGCGGCGTTGGCCAGCCAGTTGATGCGCGTGCGGCCATCCGGCTCGGCGATGATGGTGCAGGCGCCTTTGAGGACGAGCGTGACGCCCCATGTCTGCGCGCTGCTGCGTGCCAGTTGCAGGCGATCAATGCCGCCGCCCGATACCTTCACGCCTTTGCAGAGACGCCCCATCTCGCCTGGATGCGGCGTGATCACCGTCCCGGCCGGCAGCAGTTCCCACCAGCTTTCGAGCGCCGAGAGGTTGTTCAGGCCATCCGCATCGACGATCAGGGCCGGGCGTTCGTCGTCAGCCATGGCGCGCAGGTGTTCGAGTATCTGCAAGAGGGCCTCACGAATGTAGGTGGATTGTCCCAGACCAGGCCCGATCAGCAACGCGTGATAGCCTTTCAACTGCCCTGTGAGCGTCTCCACCAGCTTCAAGCTCCCCTCCGACTCTTCAGGCAGCAGGACGAAGGTGGCTTCGTGTATCGAGCTGGCGTAGATCGGCTGCATGCGCTCGGTCACCGCCAGCATCACCAGGCCCGCGCCCACGCGCCCGGCAGAGCTGCCCGCCAGATACGCCGAGCCGGGATAGGGTGGCGAGCCGCACAGCAGCATGACCTTGCCAAAGGAGCCCTTGTTGCTGTTGAGCGGGCGCGCCGGCAGCAGGCCCTTCACCAGTAGCGCCGTCAGCATCTCTATGCGCAACCCCTGCTCCAGTTCCGGTGGCAGGCCGATGTCGCCGACGCGCAGTTCGCCCAGGTAGTCGCGGCCGGGGAAGAAGAAAAATCCCTGCTTAGGACAGGCCAGGGTGATGGTCAGGTCGGCGGCGATCGCGCCGGGGTCAACCTCGCCGGTGTCCGCGTTCATACCCGTCGGCAGGTCAATCGCGACGACGCGCAGGCCCGCGCGCCGCTTGCGCTCTTGATCCACCTGGCCCAGCAGCGCGCGCATATCGTCTGGCAGCGGACGCGACCGTCCGGTCCCCAGCAACGCATCCAGCACGTAATCGGCGCGCTGCATCGTCGTCGCCAGTTCTAGCGCGCTCTCGTCGCCGGAGAGATCGCGCCCCCGGACCGTCAGCCGTCGCTCCTTCCAGCGGTACAGGCTGACGCGCGCGCCCTCGCGCTCCAGGTGACGCGCCATCACCAGCCCATCGCCCCCGTTGTTCCCCGGCCCAACAAGCACCAGGACCTGCGTTTCGCCCATCGCATGCTGCTCGTGACGAATGTGGTCTGCCAGGATCTCCGCCGCGCTCTTCCCGGCGTTCTCCATCAAGATCGACGATGTAAGGCCATGCTCTCTATCCGCCCGCGCTTCCAGTTCGCGCATCTCGGCAACGTCTACGATGTGCATGTAATCTATCCTCCAGCGTACAGGGCGCAGGCCAGCGGCGCCCCTACATTTCAATCTCTGTTTCCTACTTTCATTGTAGTCCCTGGCTATGGCGTCCGCAAGTGGTTAATGCTATACTCTTCCTCATGAAACTTGCATTTAAAATGACGCCGCAGCGTAATACACAATACACGAATATGGTGGAGACCCTGGCCGCGCCCGAACTGCTGGCCAGCCCGCTGGGTTCGGCTATCATAGAGCTTGTGCCTCTGATCCTGGGCGGGCAGGGTTATTTGCTGGCAACGCTGAAGCCGGATGCGTTGCTAGAGCAGGCGGATCTGCTGGAGGCCTGCGCGCGCCTGGGCGCTACCAGCGAGGTGTACGAGTACTATGAGCGCATCGGTGAAGTGCCGGGGCCGCTCCTACGGCCGCTCGAGCCAACCTGGGGACCGTTTGTGCCGCTGGCGATGGCCGAGACGCGCCGCTATAAGGGGAAGACGAACGAGGTCTTTACCCAGGTGCTGCTCAATATGGCGATCTTTGCCGGGGCGTATCGCGAGCAGTTTTGCGGGCACCTGCGCGTGCTGGACCCCCTGGCTGGAGGTGGCACGACGCTCTTCGTGGCCCTGGCGGCCGGGTATGACGCCTTCGGCATCGAGCAGGTGCGCCAGGATGTGGAGACGACCGCCGTCTTTAGCAAGCAGTACTTCAATAGCGAGCACATCCCCTATAAAGAGGTGGATGAACGCCACCGCCGCGCGGGCCACCGCTATCAATTCGAGGTCGGGCGCAAAGGTGATACACGCCTGCTGGTCCTGGCTCACGGCGATACCTGCCAGGCCGATCTGCATATGCGCGAGCTTCAGGGCGGCTCCCACATGCACGCCATTGTCGCCGACCTGCCCTACGGTATCCAGCACTTCGGCGAGATCGCCCCCCTGCTGCGCCGCGCCCTCCCAGTCTGGTCAGGCCTGCTCCTCCCCGGTGGCACCATCACCCTCGCCTGGAACGCCACCCATATTGACCGCCAACCCCTGGTGGAACTAATAGAGCAGGCAACGCCCCTACATGTGCGCAACGAGCCACCCTACACGGCCCTGGCCCATACTGTGGACCGCGTGATTAAGAGACGCGACGTGCTGGTAGCGGTGAAACCGGAAGGATGATTACCCTATTGCATCGCGCACTACTTCTATCTTATGATACAAAGTAGTGAATCTTGACATGTTAGCATACTAGAGGAAACAGGAACCCATGGCGATAACTGCACCGACTGCACAAGAACTGCAAAAGACGTTGCCACCAGGCCCGCGCCACTTACCCTACATTGGCAATCTGCTCTCGTTGAGACAGGACCCGCTGGGCTTCCTGCAACAGTTGCAGCGCACCTATGGCAATATGGCCACCATCTATCTCGGCAAGAATCCAGCGGTGCTGCTGTTCCGCCCAGAACATGTGCGCTACGTGCTGGTGGAACACCCGCGCGATTTCTCGAATCGCGGCCTGGGACCGCAGAATGGCGACGGCGGCGGCTTCGCCAGCGAGGGCCTGCTGACCATCGATGGCGAGAAGCACCGCCAGCAGCGCCGCGCGGTACAACCGGCCTTCCATAAGAAACAGGTCGAGGGCTATGCCGCCATCGTAGAGCAATACACGCAGGAGCTGCTCAAGACCTGGCACCTGGGCGATAGCCTCGATATGTCACGCAGCATGCAGGAGTTGACGCTGCGCATTGTGAGCAAGTGCCTCTTCAGCATCGACCTCTCGGCCCAGCTTGGCCCGCTCAGCGATGCCTTCGATGGCGTTATTGGCAGCTCCACAAGCATGGCCGAAGACCTGCTCAACATTCGCATCGACAATCCCGCGACCGGCTATGGCAGGCGCATGGCCGCCACCCGCCAGCTCGATATTCTGATCTACACGCTGATCGCCCAGCGCCGCGATCACGACCACGAGTACCACGACATGCTCTCCATGCTGATGTCGGCCGAGGACGGAGAAGAGCCAGGCACGAAGCTGAGCGAGAAACAGATTCACGACCACATCCTGACCTTCCTGGCCGCCGGTCACGAGACAACCGCGATTACGCTCGTGTGGACGTTTTACCTGCTCTCGCAATATCCCCATATCCGTACCACACTCCAGGATGAGATCCGCGCAGTCCTCGCCGGGCGCGAGCCGACGATGGATGACCTCGCTAAAATACCCTCCCTCGATTGGGTGTTGAGCGAATCGATGCGCCTCTATCCACCGGCCTGGTTGCAGATGCGCTTCGTCGCCAAAGAGACCGAACTCGATGGCGTGCGCCTGCCGGTTGGCACGCTGCTGATTCTGAGCCAGTGGGTCATGCATCGCCTGCCCACGATCTGGCCGGACGCGGAGGTGTTCAGACCTGAGCGCTGGGACCCCGCGAACGAGCAGCAGGTTCCATCGGGCGCGTACTTCCCCTTCGGAGGCGGCCCGCGCACCTGCATCGGCATGCCGCTCGCGCAATTGGAGGGCCGGCTGATCCTCGCCAGTATCCTGCAACACTACACGCCGCAGCCTGTGCCCGGCTACACTCCCGGCTTCCAGCCGGCGATCACCCTGCGCCCAAAACGTCATCTACAGGTAACCTTGCAGCCTGCCTTCAGCGGCAACGCGACCGCTCAATCAAAGCAGCTTGCGCGCTTAAACATGCTGGCCGCCCAGGCTGGCGCGGACCGCAAGGGATGCCGGGGCGCGCTGCTGAGTTTGATGGGGTTAGGGTAGATCAAGCAATGTTACACTATTGCCTGATCTACCCTAACAGCCTTGCCTTGCTTGCTCTATAAGAAATTACACCTTATAATGGCGGCGGGCAAGCACGTCGCCGACATAATGAAGTAACCTGCAAAAGAGGAGCACCAATGGTAGCGGATATGCAAGGACTTGATGGGTATTCTCTTGATGAGACGGTCGTTACTGATAATGGAACAGGGGTGGAAGTAGAGGATACAAGTAGCGACGAGAAAATTACTGAGCCATTCGATCCAGCCTTGATTCGCGTAGATACAAGGCCCATGACGATTGATCTGTTGCGCTTACGTATTGAGTATCAGGAATTGGATCTTGCGCCCGGATTCCAACGTAAAGGTGGGATATGGAAAGACGCTGCCCAGAGTCGATTGATCGAGTCTATGCTTATCCGCATTCCTCTACCAGCATTTTATATGGATGCCACCAACGATGAAAAGTGGTTAGTAGTGGACGGTCTTCAAAGGCTCACTACTTTAAAGAGGTTTATGATTGAAAAAAGCCTCCGCTTGAGTGGGCTAGAATTTCTTAGGCATCTTAATGGGAAATCTTATGATGAATTGCCTCGCAATTATCAACGTCGCATTGCTGAAACGCAGGTCACAGTTTATCTTATA
>JALYVR010000422.1 GCA_030853145.1 Chloroflexota bacterium
GAGACCACAAAGAAAGCGATGAAGCTGCCGAGGGTGGGCGCGCCCCGAAAGTTCAGGATCAGGCCAAAGAGCGGGGGCGCGGCTCCATTGGCCACGCCTACCGCCAAATTGGCATAGGCCATATACTTGCCGGCCTCTTCCAGCGGCACAAGGTCGCTGGTGAGCGCGGTATCCACGCTCAGGATCACGCCATTGGCGGCTCCATAAAATGATGAGAACGCCAGGAAGACGACGAAGGTCCGCGCGAACGGGAACAGCAGGCCAACTATAGTGGCAATCACCACCGAGATGATGATAATATTTCTGCGCCCAAATTTGTCCGACAGATAGCCGGCCAGCAACGCGAAGATAACAGCGATCACCAGGTTAATCAGGCCCGATATCTGGATGGCGGTCGCCAGGTCCTCCGGCTTGGTAATGTGAAGCACACCCTCTATATAATACACGCCGAAAAACTGGAAGCCGGAGACGCCCATATAGATCATGAAACTGCCCAGGACAAACCACCAGAACACGCCGATGCCGGGGCGGCTCTTGATATGGAACATCTCGACCAGCACCTGCCTTATGTTGAGCCGTGTCGCCTCTAAGAGCGGCTTGTCTAAGCGCCGCATGGCGAAGGCGTTGATCAGCGTCATGCTGGCCAAAAAGAAGGCGATCAGAATGTAGGCCGCACTTTGCAGGTGCGCCGCGAACATGCCGGTGATCACGCCGACCCCGATAGCCGAGCCAATCAGAGTGAAGACGCCCTTGATGCCCGCGCTGATGCCTCGCTGCTCCACCGGCACGAAATCGGCCAGCGTGGGCTGCCAGGCTCCCGAGGAGACATTGGTGAAGATCTGCATGCCCACATACGCTATGACGACCGTGGGCAGTGAAAGCGACACGAAAAGAGGTAGTAGGATGAATGGCAGCGTCAGGACCATACCCCAGACCATCATGGGCCGGCGGCGTCCGAAGCGGCTTTTTGAATGGTCGCTGACGATACCAGCCATGATATTGACGAGCACGGCGATGCCGATGGCCACGCCGGCAAGCACACCAACGGCGATACCCTTGGTCGCTTCAGAAGTGACAGCCTGCACCTGCACCGGCAAAATAAAGATATTGTACGCGAGCCAGACAAGGTTCGCTCCCAGGGCAAAGGTGCTCGTGAGAATGAGCGTGGGCACGGATAATCTTTGCGTTGGTACGGCCATCTCTGAAATTGCGGACATCCAATCCTCCACAGCTTTTCATGTAAGGACGCCGCTTCGGCTCCCTTTGCCCGCCAATACAGCCTGCGTCCCTCAACAGCTTTTCATGTAGGGGCGCTGCTGGCCTGCGCCTCCAGATGCTCCGGTTACAACAGCAATTTTTGCAACTTCAGCAGATCTTCCTGCGCGCCCTGGGCCTTGATCTTGCGCATCATAAAGGCGGTCATGGGGTTGATCTTCTTGTCCATGATCCCGGCCAGCACGTCGGTATTGGCGATGGCCTTCATGTCAGGATTGGGGATTGCTGCCTCCTCAAGGGTGGCCTGCCCATTCACCACGGTCATAAGAAACGTCTGCTTCGTATCGGGAAACTCAAACTGCAACGTTTTGGTGAAATCTTTGAAAGACTCATGCACCTTAGGGTCTGCGAAACGGTCGCGGACACGCTCTAGATATGGGAGGATGTTGGTCATAGCGCGTGGACTCCTTCCAATAGATACGTATTGGGACAAGCGAAACTATGAAGATCGCACTACAGAGAGACGGCTTTGCCTTGAGCGATAGACGCGTAGGCCGCTTCCGCCACCTGAATAGCATGGTAGCCATAGTATGGGTCGATGCGCGGAGACCGGCCTTCGAGGATAGCCCGCACAAAATCCTGCACTTCGGCTACAATCGAGAAGTATTTCCAGGCCAGCGGCTCATAGGCAACCTCCGTAAGAGGGGTACCTTCAACATCATCAGGCCCCTTGAAATGCACCACAGTCGGATTCGCCAGGTGATCCACAATCAGCGAGCCCAGGCTGCCATGCACCTCCAGCCGTTCGGTCCAGGGCGCTTCCACAATACAACTCTGCGTCGTTTCAAAAACCGCCCCGTTTGCCAGGTGGCCAACAGTTATCGCGTGATCATCGACCTGGCTCTCAGGGATAACTTTGTAGGCAAAAGCCTGAATATCGCGCACACCGCCAAAGAGCCAGCGCATCAAATAGAATGAATGCACGCCCGAATCGAGCAGCACGCCCTGATTTTCAGGACTGCCCACCCAGCTCGTTCCGCTTTTGATGCGCGCGACCTCGCTGCCGGCAATCGTGGTGCTGACAAACCTGATATCACCCAGGACGTTGGCGCGCAGCAGGCGCTCCACCTCGATATATGCCGCCACAAAGGGCGTATTCTCAGCGACCGTGAACGTAACGCCCCGCTCCTGCGCCGTGGTGATGAGGTGCATAGCCTGCTCTGGCGTCATAGCCATCGGCTTTTCGACGAGCACGTGTTTGCCCTGCTCCAACGCGGCAAGCGCCACCGGATAGTGCCAGCGGTGGGGCACAACGACATCGACCATGTCAACATCGGCATCCGCGATCAACGCCTTGTAATCAGTATAGACCCGCGCCTGATAGGGAGCGGCACGGTCCCGCGCTACCTCCTCGTTGATGTCACAGACGGCCACGATCTGGCACAGGTCGTCCAGTTCGCTGTAGCCAGCCTCGTGAACGTAGGCGATACCACCCACGCCGACTATCCCCACCCGCACCTTGTTCTTCGTCATAACTTTCTCCTTGAGTTGAGATGAATGTCGAGGCGATCGGTGGACATGGCGCCCGCAAGGGAACGCCACTACACATAGGACCGTCGATTGACGGTTGACGGAGCATTACACTACGATGCTTTGTATCGCAGGATCGGTCTGTGTAAGTTTTATTGTCCCGCTCTCCGTGACCAGGAAGGTCTCTTCATTGCCGATGTTCGTGCCATCATGGTACGGGGTGTACAGCTCGATGTTGAGCACCATCCCCGCCTGCACGGTGTACGGGCTATCAAAGGTAATCCAGGCCTCTTCGGTCTGCAAGCCGATGCTGTGACCGACGTTGATAAAGTATGGGGGCAGGTCATGAGTGCCATAGATCTCTGCCGCCAGGTTATACAGATCGGCAAATGCCGTCCCTGGTCGCAACGCCTGACCAAGCTGATCAACGATGCCGCACATCGTGTGGTGCAGTTGTTGCAGGTCATCAGGGACAGGACCTGTGTAGAACAGACGCCTGTTATCCGAGGTGTAACCGTCAACGACGGCCCCCAGGTCGAGCGTGATCAATTGGCCGTCTTCCAGCCGCTCATCGAAGGCGATCTCAGGATTCGAGGTGCCAAAGGCGATAGTGGTATGCCCAACGCCGGTCGCTCCGTGCGCAAACAGCAGGCTCTTGGCGGCACCTATCAACTCCAGTCGCGATATACCGGTCGCGATGCGACCGCGCAACTCAGTCACAGTAGCCTCGACTATCGCTGTGGCCTTGCGCATGAGGGCGATCTCGGCCTCTGTTTTGCTGAGCCGCAGCTTCAAGAGCAGTTCATCAACAGGCTCAATGGTGGACGGATCAACGAACTCGTACAATTGCTTGAGCACGTAGAGCGGGCAAGAGCTTTCCACGCCAACTTTCATGCCAGGTTTCAGCGTGGCTTGCAGGAAGTCATGAAGTTCCTCAAGCGCGCTATCCCGATTGAAGAAGCTGCGCACATCATCGACATCGAAGGTGAAGCCCATGGTGGCGCCGATCCAGCACAGCAGGGTCATCGTGCCGTCGGCGGCGATATAGACGAAGAAGGGCAACTGATTTTTGAGCGCGAAGAGAATGGGATTGCCGCTACCCGGCAAGGCCGGCAGACCCGACGTGTAGTACACATTTTCCGGTGAGGTGAGCAGCACGCCAGCAAGCCCGCTGGCCTTGATCTGCTCCACAATGCCGGCCTTGCCCACCCCTGGCGTCTGCACATGATACGTCATTGTCACACTCATCCTTTACAAATATATCTCTCCAACACCGTTCCATCCCGCTGAGAACTGCGCGAGCGGCGCACCGTCATTATGTTTCAGCATCCGCTGTCGTGGCCTGCTCTTCTTCGATAGACTCGCGCAGCCGGCGCTCAACATTGTTCAGATGTTGCAGCATGGCCAGTTGTGCGGCCTCGGCATCATGGGCATGCAAGGCACTGACAATCGCGCGATGATCGGCCACGACCTGTTCTTTGATGCCCGGCAGGTCGGTAGTGCGCTGCCGGCTGGCCTGGCCAAGCCTGCGGATACCGGCCATAAAGTGGCCCAGCGTGATATTGCCGGCCGCCTCGGCGATGCACTCATGCAGTTCAAGGTCCGCTCGAAAAAAAAGCGCGGAGTCACTGATACTCTCGCTTGAGCGCTTTAAACAGGCATCCAGCCGGGTTAGCTCTTCAGCGGTGATGCGTTGGGCCGCTAGCCCACAGAGCCCAACCTCGACGATTTTACGCGATTCCAGAAGATCAAGATAAGAGGTATCGGAGAGCGCGAAGACGAAATCCAGATGTTCAACCAGTAGCTCCGGCTCTAACCTGGTAATATAGGTGCCCGCCCCCTGGCGGATTTCGACAACCTTCATAATCGAAAGCGCGCGCAAGGCTTCACGCAGGGACGGCCGGCTGACATGCAATAAAGCCGCCAGTTCCCGCTCCGGAGGCAGTTTCGCCCCCGGCCGCAGCTTCTTTTCCGAGATCAGCTTCAACAACTTGCGCACAATCTCTTCAGGCCGGTTCGGTTTGGGCAAGGCCTCGAACGTTGTCATGCCCCCCCCATGTAAGCAGGATTGGTAAGATATCTGTCCAGAGAGTACCTGAAAAGCGCCCGCTTGTCAAGGATTACGATGAGTGATCAGGGCGCAAGTCTACGTAGAGGAGATGGCCATAAGCGTGAACTTATACCGAAGAGGAGGCCCGCCCGGCATATCTGTAGGGCATGGCTTGCCTCGCCGGTCAGCCCGCAAAGCGCGTGGACTGACTGGCGAGGCAAGCCACATAGGCGTAAACGTACGCCGAAA
>JALYVR010000423.1 GCA_030853145.1 Chloroflexota bacterium
TCCTCGTGGTGACAGGGATGGCGAGGCAAGCCACGCGCTACGGTTAAGGGGAGTGCTTAGAGTGTCCTACCTTCATCCACGGGTACAGTGCTTAGCGCGCGTTCCCGTCCAGAATTCAGTTCGATACGGCGCAGGACGAAGTAGGAGATAGCCGCCAGCACAACGCCCAGTTCGAAGCCTACGTCCATCCCGTAAGGCGGATTGACCAGATTCGCGATAAGCCCGACGTGGTACACTTGCGCGGCTCCCAGGTACACACCCACCAGGCCAATCGCCATGGAGACAATCGCGGCCCAGCCCAGTGGGAGCCGGCCTGGTGTATTCCAATCATTGACGTTGTACTGACCCCGGCGGAAGACAAAGTGCTCCAGCACCAGGATAATTGCCCAGGGACCCAGCCAGTACGCAATCAGCAGCAGGAAATTCGACAGCGTCTCGTTGAAATTGGAGGCGGTCAGCAAGGCGATCAGCACATAGACCACGGCACCAATCAGCGTCCAGATTGCACGATTGACGCGCTGGAAGGGCCGTCCCAGTACCTGCATGGAAAGGCCCAGACTGTAGTCGTTGGGAATGTTGTTCGCGATCACACTCAGAGCCAGCAAGATCAGGAAGAAGGTGCCAATGGTGCCCAGAGGACCTAAAACGCCTGCTAGCAGCTCGCCGCCGCCCTTAGGAATCCAGGTAGTGAAAGCCAGTCCCAGCAGCTCCAGTGCGACGCAGGGGATAAAGACGCCCAGGAAGGTTAACCAGAAGATGCGGCTGGCTGGCGTATCCTCAGGCTGATTGACGTTATAGTCGGCGGCGTAAGAACTCCAGCCGGTCGCGAAGCCGTAGATCGAGCCGCCAAAGGAGATCAGGCCAGCGATCTCGGCCGCGCCCATGGCCGGGGTCGGGATAATCTTCATATGGGGGGCAGCAATCACCAGCATAATCACGAAAATAATCGCCATGGGGATCCAGGCATAGCGCTCATAGCGATGCACATAGCGGTAGCCATAAATGCTGACCAGGGTTGTGAAGATGGCGATGGCCAGAATGCCGATGCTTCGCAGGGCGATGCCGCTGAGTGCGATCCCGGCGATAGTGGTGCTACACTTATCGATGCCCACGCTGCCACAGGCAATGGCGGCCACCAGTTGTCCACCCACGATCACATTCACCGCCGACCAGCCAATACAGGCCGCGACGTTGAAGAGCGCCATGATGATACTGCCGATCCACCCGAAGGAGAAGCGCGAAATGGTCATCTGGCGCAGGCCCAGCCGGGGGCCAAGGGTAGAGAAAAAAGCCACGGGGAGGATGCCAAGGACATTAAAAATGATGATGATAGCGACGCTATCCCAAAAGCCAAGTCCGAAGACTGTGGTGGCCAGCGCTCCCAGGGCAACGGTAGAGATCACCAGGTTGGCCGAGAGCCACATGGTAAAGTTGTCGAAGATACGCATGTGGGTACGAGTATCGGGAGAGACACGCTCTATGCCGTGTGTCTCGATACCCCGTTCTTCTGGGATGATGACGGTGTCGGAAGCCATGTTCTTGTCTCCTGGAGAAAAACTAAGCACACTTCCTAGCAAATACCAGTCGAGCCGCATCCCATCATGAGACGCCTGGCCTCAAAGGTGCTCCCACGCCTCTGAGCAACTTCCACAACGGCGAGCCATAATACTCACATGGTAGAGCATCCATCTATGAAGATAGCTGTAAGAATACAGTCTACCAGGGGTGAGCGGGGCTGGGCATATCCTACAAAGTAGGCATATACTCCGCTATTCTGAGTATACCAGAACTGGCCTCAACTAGCTAGTGAAGTCTTCATGTTAAAACACATCAATACATTCAGGACTGGACGACAGACAGAAAAATGGATACAATAACTCTCATAGAAGATCAATAGAGTCTGATAACTATGCTTGGGTCCCTCCTAAAAGGGATTGTCTCATGTAGGGTGGTGATTCCCTCGCCAGATCAGGAGGTCGGCATGGCTCCCAAAGCGGTCTCATCCAGGACGAATGCACGCGCTGTTGGTGAGCCGGATCTTGAGCAGTTGCGCCAGGAGAACGTTGAACTGCGGGCCGCGCTCGCAGCCAGGTCACAGGAGCATATCTTGCTGAACGAGATCATCTCGGCCGTCGGCTCAACGCTCAAACTTGATGAGATCCTGCGCCATCTCGTCGATATTGTCGTCCGCGCTATCTCTTGTCACGCGGCCTTTATCTATCTCTATGACACTGAAAAAGAACGCCTTGTCCTTGCCAGCACCACTGAACAGTTCCAGCGCCATCTTGGGAAGATCGAGCTGGCCCTGGGTGAAGGCATCACCGGCTGGGTCGCTCTTGCGCTAGAGCCGGTGATCCTCAAAGAAGATGCCATGCAGGACCCGCGTTTCCACTATATTCCTGAACTGCAAGAGGATAAGTTCCAATCGCTGATGACGGTGCCGATCATGGCCAAAGATCGCCACCTGATCGGCGTGATTACGATGCACACCGCTGCCCCCTATATCTTCACCGAGGAGCACCAGCAGTTCGTCAGCAATACCGCCGCCCTGGTGGCAGGCGCGATTGAGAATGCCCAACTCTATGAAAACACGCAGCGCAAACTACGCGTCCTGGCCAGCCTCTCCGTCTTGAGCCAGACGATCAGTTCGGGGCTGTACCTCGATGATATGCTGCGTTCGCTGGCTACGCTGACGGTACAGATTATGGGGGCTGATCTCTGCGTGATTATGCTCATGGAGCAGGCGCGCGGCCGCCTGACCGTGCGTGCTACCTCCCCCACGCTCAATGAGCGCGCCCTCGATGAACTGCATATCGACGTTGACCGGCAGGCCCTGCGCGACTACGACGCCCATGGACAGCTTCCCGAAGCAGAGATGCAGGCCCTCGAACGCTTCAATCCACTCAAGGATGGACGGCAGAAGACGCTGCTCTCTATGCCGCTCATCGCGGGGACCGAACACCTGGGGCTGCTCAACTGCTATTTCCGTAAAAACCGCCGGCCGACCAGCGAAGATCAGACTCTGTTGAGCACCATTGCAAACCAGGCGGCGATGGCGATTAAAAACAGCCACCTGGTGGATATGCTGGCGCAGAAGAATCTCGTCAAGGGCTTTTTCGATGACCTGCTCAATGGCTCCTATGACTCCGAGGACGCACTGCGCCAGCGTGCGAACTTCCTGGGCTGCGACCTGGCGAAGCCGCACACAGTGGCGATGATCGCGCTGGCCCCCTGTGACGACAAGAGCGATCTGGATCCAGCGCTGGTGACGGAAGATGAGCGCCTGGCCGCCCATAAGCACGCATGTAGCCAGGTGCGACGCCGTATCCAGGATAGCTATCCGGGTTCGCTGGTCTACGAGCAAGAGCATACGCTGACCTGTATTGTCTGCCTGAGCAAAGATCCCAACGGCTCGCGTTTAAAGATCTGGCTGCGAGACCTGGCCCGGCAGATACGCATCGAACAGCGCATGCGCCTCTCTATCGGCGTTGGCAACGTCTGCCAGAGCATCAACGAATATCGCCGGGGAGGCGCCGAGGCCAGCGAAGCGCTGCACATGGGCCAGAGCCTCGAACACGATGGCGGCGTGACTCACTTCAACGATCTGGGCGTCTATCGCTACCTCTATAAGATCGCGCGCATGGATGATCTACGCGATATGTACCAGGAGCAGATCGCGCGCATTGCCACCTATGATCACCGCAAAGGTACCGACCTGCTGGATACCCTGGAGACGTACCTCGAATGCGCCGGCAATCTGACCAGAACCTCCACGCGCTTATTCGTTCACCGCAATACGCTGATCCAGCGCCTGGAGCGCCTGCAATCGCTCTGCGAGATCGACCTCCAGGAGCGTAGCAACTGGCTCACGCTCCAGGTGGCGATGAAGGTCTATAAGCTGCGCACGAATGCGGTATGATGGGAGAGTTCTCGTGGGCAGCAATGGACGAACTCGCTGAGTGCTGACAAGTGATGTTTAATGCCAGGTATGTTGCTACTGAAGTGACTAACCGGGATGCATCATATATCTACACAAGAGCTTCTCGATACTCACTCGCCTCATCTGCTCTGTGATGTCTTTGTGACTACTTCTGCTCCCTTCACGTACATTACGTGCTATACTATGAATATAACATATAGCAATATTCCTGTACGGCGCTCCTCCACCCGCGTAGGGACACGGATGCAGCTTGCCGGGTCCCTATGCGAGAAGAGGCGTTTTCCCCGTACGTTGAAGCTTAACAGCGCAATGAGTTTAGAGCGTGTACATAGCGTGTTTTAGCAAAGCCAGGAGAGGAATTCTCCAATAGCAAGGATGGCGTCTTTGCAGAGTACTTCCATGTGAACGAGGCCGATGCGAATATGGCCCTGATCCCTGCCAGTGTACCCGATGAGGTGGCGGTCTACTGCGCCGATATGTTCTCGGCCGGGTTCATGGGCGCGGAGAACGGCAATATTCCTATGGGGGTACAGTCGCCGTCTTCGCGGAGGGTCCTGTGGGGTTGATGGCCTCCGTTGGAGCGAAGATGCGCGGGGCCGCGCTGATCATTGGAGTCGAAACGGTGCCGCGTAGGCAGGAACTTGCCCGTACCTATGGCGCAGATATAATCGCCGATTTCTCCAAAGAGGACGTTGTCCAGCGTATCCTTGATCTGACTGGTGGCCAGGGTGTGGACACAGCAATCGAGGCTCTGGGGGCCGAGATCACCTTCCAGAATGCGGTCAAAGTCACGAAAGCCGGCGGCACCATCTCCAATATTGGCTACCATGGGCATGGAGACTTCGTGCAGCTCCCACGCGTCGAGTGGGGTGTCGGCATGGCAGAAAAGACGATTACGACCGGCCTGTGTCCTGGTGGTCGTTTGCGTATGTCCCGCCTCCTGCATGTGCTGGAGATGAAGCGCGTTGATCCCACTCTCATGACGACGCACACCTTCCCCTTTGACGAGATGGAGAGGGCCTTCGAGATTATGGATAAGAAGCTCGATGGCGTCCTGAAGCCGTTGATTACCTTCTAGATGCGGGCGTTACCGC
>JALYVR010000424.1 GCA_030853145.1 Chloroflexota bacterium
AAGCAAATCAGTCTATAAAAAAGTTAAGGATATAGTAATGGTGTAGGTTCTTTCTTAACTAAACCTCTATGCGTTCGCAACCGCGAACGGGTACTTTATCAGTACAATAAAGGTATGACCTCGGTTGCAAGTATGAGTGCAGGGCAAGTGGTAGGGAGGAAGGCCCTCCAGGAGGCAACAGCCATGAAGCTTATTTCCCTTTCGCGGTAGTGAAGTGCCGAGCGTGGGCACGGGCAAGAGATGCGTATTGCACGCGGGGTCTCTTGTCAGGTGGATGTGTGCATGGGAGTGCAACTGTGTGTGCTGGGCGGAAGCGCGTGTGGCACAATCGGTATTGTAGATGGTCCTGTTCCAGGGTTGTGGTGTTATCGCTGGCGTGGTGCTGGGGTGTGGGGTTGTGGAAACGCTGGCGGTGAATGGGGTGGTGTGGGACAGGCTGTCTCTGTACTGGTGGTGTGGTTGCTGTGTGGTGGGAATTGTGGCGCGGCGTTTCTGTTCCAGGCGTACACGGTCGGCTGATGTGTGCTCCACGCCAGGCACTGGAGTGCGGCTGAATGCCGGCACTTCAGTGCCGCGAGAGGACCCTTCCTCATAAGGGGATATGAGAGGTGCGCCGAAATGCGCATTATGCGCGGGTATCTGGATGCGGCAAGCCTGCCCCTATGTCCAGTGCGGCGCGTCCCCGAATGATAAGGGACAGCATACTGGTCTCGAGGGATGTGGATGTGATGCATAAGGATGGCAAGAGGCTACAAGTATTTGTGCAAAGAGCGAGTGGTGTAACACATGGAGTGAGCACGGCGTTGTGGCCAGTCGCTGCCAGGCGCATCGTGGCGACAGGCAAGATAGCGCAGTGGCGCCGCTACCTGATCGGCAGCGGGAAGTGGTGGCTGGAGCGTGTAGACCTCCCTGCATTGCTCTTTCTTCCCGCGCTCGTTGTGGTGTCGATGTTTGCCGGGGGCCTCGTCGTCGTCGCCATGATATGGCAGCTTTGGTACCTGCTGCTCATTCCCGCCGCTTTTCTGGTAACGCTCTGTCTGCTGGGTCTCATGACGATCACGCAGGGCGCGCGTTCACCCACGAGGCTCCCGGTCAGCGCGCAGGCTATAGATCTCCATACCCTTCCCCCGTTAAGAAGCTTCTCAGGCCTGTCATCCTCGCACGGCTCCCCTGAAACGCCAATGCCTGCCACTTCTGCGCTAGTGCGCGTTCTGGAGACATTTGATCTCTCATGCGTCAATGTCGAGCTTTCCCTCGGCCTACAAAGTGATGATATCGCCGCGGCCCCTGATTTCTCGCTGAACTGGCACTCCGAGAGCCAGGAACCGGGCGGCCGCTTACCCATGTCGCGCCTGGGAGAAACAGATGAATGCGCGCCTATGGAAGAACCCACCCGGTCGCTGGCGCAGGATGGCGAGGAGATGTAGAGAGCCGGGCGCAGGCTTTGTCGGCGAGCAGGGGAAGCCGGGCGCAGGCCAGCACATTGGTTGATACTAAATAAGGGTTGAATCTTCCAAGGTGAAGAGATGCCGTGTTGGAACAGGGCACCTGATTTTGCATCAACGCATGAGGCCAGTGGCGCCCGTACACGAAAAGGGTCTGGGCGAGGGCTTTCATACAGCATGACCTTTGGGTAGGCGTGTTGACCCCTCCATGTTGGCTGTGTATGATACCGTATGACGCCGTAGAATGATTTCTTGTGGAGCATAAGGGATGTGCCCCTGTGTACCCTTCAGGTATATGCCAGTCATTTCAGGAGGTAGCGCGCGATGAGCGAGCAGCAGATTCAGAAGGTCAAAGTAAAGCGCCTGGCGCATGTTGGATTATGGACGACGGATGTGAGCAGCCAGGTGCGCTTCTATCGTCAGACGCTTGGTTTCGATCTGCGCTCTACCGAGGCCTCCGACCAGGATGTTGATCCGGAGGATGCGAACGCCTTTTTAACCCTTGGCGATGATTATCACTGTCTGGGCCTGTTTACCGATACGCGCGCGACCCAGGGCAACGGGCGCCTGCCCTTCGCGCAGAGTCGCCTGCACCATATCTCCTTCCAGGTGGATACCGACGCTGAACTGGCCGCGCTGGCCGCGCGCCTCAGTATGTCGGGCGTCGATCTCTCGTTGGAGGCGCGCGACGGCGACCCCGACTCCGGCGATACCCTGTGGTTCCGCGACCCTGATGGCAACCGTATCGAGATCGCGGTCTCTCCCGATGATACTTTCTCGCAGCATGCCTCGGCTATCGGTCGGCGCCACTCGCGCCTGCGTCCGGTTGGCCTGCAACACCTGGCGCTGCAAACGCCCCACCTGGAGACAATGGTCGAGTTCTACACGGAGTCGCTCGGCTTCGATATCTCGGACTGGCTGCTGCGCGAATGCGCCTGGTTGCGCTGTAATAGCGACCACCATACCATCATCCTGATGCAGGGTAACCAGGATGTCGATCACGTTGGCTACAGCATCCCCGATGGCCTGGAACTCCTGGCCTGGGCCGATCACCTGGGTCGCCAGCAGGTTCCGATCCTCTGGGGTCCGGGCCGCCACGGCGCCGGCAGCGATCTCTTTGTGCGCTTCGCCGATCCTGAAGGCGGTCACATCGAGCTATCGGCCGAGTTGCAGCAGTATTATGATCAAGATGTCACGACACCTCCCCGCCTCTGGCATACGCGCCCCAGAGCGCTGAACCTGTGGGGCGTTATGCCGCCATGGGTGCGCGAGGAAGCGCGCGTATAAATCGTAGGGGCGCGGTTTACAAGCCCGCCTGGTAGGCCAATGCGTGGGTGATGCGCGGGCTTGTAAACCGCGCCCCTACGATTTATACGCGCGCTTACCCATTGTATTACACAACTCTGTTGCGCATCACTCCGATGCCTTCTACCTCAGTCTCCATCACGTCACCTGCCTTAAGGAACTCCGGTGGCTTACGCGCGAAGCCGACGCCGCTGGGGGTGCCGGTGGCGATGATATCGCCAGGCTCCAGCGTCATGCCCAGGGAGAGGGTGGCGATGATCTGGGCGACGCTGAAGATCATCATACTGGTGCTGCTCTCCTGCTTGGTGACGCCGTTGACGCGCAGGGAGAGTCGGAGTCGCTGTGGGTCGGGAACCTCGTCGGCTGTGACGATCCAGGGTCCCATCGGGCAATAGCCATCGATGCTTTTGCCCTTGAAAAACTGCCGATGCCGGTCTTGCAGGTCACGGGCCGAGACATCGTTGAGCACGCTGTAGCCGAAGACATGCGCGAGCGCATCCTCCTCGCGAATGTTCTTCCCACCCTTCCCGATGATCACTGCCAGTTCTACCTCCCAGTCGATCTGTTCGGAGACCGCGGGATCGATCACAATATCACCGTAGGCGCTATTCATGCTGGTGGGAGCCTTGGTGAAAATAACCGGGTATTGCGGCAGGTTGTGACTGCGCCCACGCGCCTCGTCCGATTCTTTGGCGTGCTCTACATAATTCAGTCCCAGGCACATGATGTTTTTACGTGGGCGCGGGATGGGGGCCGCGATCTGTACAGCAGCTAGATCGTGAGCCGCCCCGATCTGGCTGAAGGTCTTGACTTCGCTCAAGCGTCGGCCGGCGGCCTTGTCTAAAATAGCCCGCAGTGCCGGCTCGCCCTGCGCATAGCGGTCGATGAACTCATTCATCTGGTCAGGTACAATGAAGCCAAGCGCGCGCGCTGCCAGGTCAACATCCACGATCTCGTCATCCTTCACCAGGCCCAGGTGCGGCGTAGGAAGCTGGGCAGTAGAAAAGCTGGCTAGTCTCACAAAAGTTTCCCTCCATTGAACATAAGGACGATCTCTATGATCGCCCCTCGCGGTGATATATAGGTGAGGTGTACGGCCTTACGGGTGTCCTGCACCTTTACAGATATTACAATGCCGCCCGCATTACCTCAAGCGGCGCAGGCTGACCGGTCCAGAGCGTAAAGGCCAGCGCTCCCTGGTACAGGAGCATGGGCATGCCATTGGTCGCGCGTAGACCGAGGGTGCGGGCCTGGCAGAGGAGCCGGGTTTCTGTAGGATTGTAGATCATGTCAAAGACGAAGGTATCGGGCGCGAAGCGTGAGAGCACTTCGACGGGCAGCGGGCTTTCATCGGCGTACATGCCCACGGGTGTCGCGTTAATGATCAGCGACATGGGATGCGGGATCAGGAATTCGGGATCGCTCAGGCTGAAGATCTGGCACTCGTCGCGATTCTTGAAGGTGCGGGCCAGGAACTCACTGATCTCGGTCGCCAGCCGCTGCGCGCGCTCCAGGTGGTGGTTGATGATAATCATGCGGGTAATCCCCGCGCTGGCCAGCGCGAAAGTCGCGCTGCGTGCCGCGCCTCCCGCGCCCAGAATGAACGCTGTGTAGCCTTTGAGCGAGATAGGCTCACCATCATTTGCTTGCTCGCCGATGCCCTCTTCCAGCAGGGCGCGCACAAGTCCCGGCGCGTCAGTATTGTAGCCATGCAGGTACCCGTCGCGGCACACGATCGTATTGACGGCCTTGATACGCTCCGCCAGCGGGTCAACGATGTCCAGCAGCGGCAGGACGGCCACTTTATGGGGGATGGTGACGTTGGCTCCCAGGTATAATGGATCGAGGAGAGCCGCGACGCGGGTCGGTAGCTCTTTGGTGACGGTTTGCCATAGCTCGTAGACGGCGTTAATGCCGAGCGCATCCAGGGCAGCCTGCTGTAAACGCGGCGAGTAGGAGTGAGCCACGGGATCACCGATAAGTCCGACCCGCAGTGGTGGAGCCGAAGTAGCTAGCTGTTCATTCCTTGGCAACATGTAGGTGCTCTTCTCCGCATGTGACATAGCACGCGCCCTCTCTATGATCCTGGCATTATTCAGAGTACCATATGCCAGCAGGTACGTAAAGGGACCGGGAGTTTTGCATGTGGCTGGCGCGCCGTTGCATCGCGTGCCCGCTGGCATGTGGTACTATACAAACGCGGCACACACACGATTCTAGAGGGCCGTGTTGGCCTTTGCATGAACTGAAGACATGAACGAGCGGAAATCGGGCGTCTCCGTAG
>JALYVR010000425.1 GCA_030853145.1 Chloroflexota bacterium
TTCTGGGAGTGCCTGGAGAGCCGACCAGAGTTGGGCGCAGCCCTGCACGCAGCCCGGCAGATCCGGCCCCTGGGCGACGAGGGCAACTATAGCTACGCCATGACGCAGATCTGCGGAGATCGCTTTGTGCTGGTGGGCGACGCCGCCCGCTTTGTGGACCCGATCTTTTCCACCGGGGTCAGCATCGCGCTCAACAGCGCCCGCTTCGCCAGCGCCGACATCCTCAAGGCGGCGGAACTGGGCGACTTCAGCAAGTCCCGCTTTGAAACCTATGAGACGACCTTGAGGCGGGGAACCAAGAACTGGTACGATTTCATCTCGGTGTACTACCGCCTCAACGTCCTGTTTACGGCCTTTATCAAGGATGAACGCTATCGCCTGGATGTGCTGAAGCTGTTGCAGGGAGATGTTTATGATGAGGACGAACCCAAAGCTCTCAAGGCGATGAAAGACATCGTGCAGCAGGTGGAGCAGAACGAGAAGCATGTCTGGCGTCACCTTCTGGGCGATTTGTCCTCTCGTGCATTCGAACCGGTTTTCTAAACACTGGCGCGTTCGTCGTCTTTGCTGGATAAGAGCCGCGCAAGCAACGTATGTGGGCCGCGGCAGTCGCGCTCCTGGAGCAGAGAAAAATGAACTTTTCATGGACAGAAGAGCAGGATCGGCTCTATGCAACAACCCTGCAAGCAACGCAAGAAAAACTGAATGACCCGGAAGGTGCTTCACATACATACTGGTCGCTGGAACAGTGGCATCTATGTGCGGAGCTGGGCCTGCTTGGGCTATGCGTGCCGGAAAGCTACGGCGGCAGCGGCTATGGCGCGTTGACTACCGCACGCGTGGTTGAAGCATTTGGACGCGGTTGCCAGGATATGGGGCTGCTTTTCTCGGCCGCGGCCCACCTTTTTGCCTGTAGCATGCCGATTGCCGAATATGGGAGCGAAGCCATAAAACAGGCTTTGTTACCGAAGATGTGCTCTGGCGAAATCATCGCTGCCAATGCTATCACTGAAGATGGGGCCGGCTCCGATGTTTTTGCCTTAAAGACCAGGGCGGTGCGCGACGGTGACGACTATATCCTAACCGGCACGAAGAGCTATGTGAGCAACGGTCCCGTGGCGGATCTTTATGTGATCTACGCTCTCACGAAACCTGAGCATGGGTACCTGGGTATTACTGGTTTTGTCGTAGAACGCGACACGCCTGGACTCAGCGCAGGTGAGCCATTCAGCAAGCTTGGCATGTCCAGTACACCCGCCTGCGCGATTGTTTTGCATGAATGCCGGGTGCCTGCCGCCAATCGGCTTGGCAGGGAGGGGCAGGGGTCGTTTGTTTTTACCGCCTCGATGCAATGGGAGCGCGCTTGCCTGTTTGCGGGCTACCTTGGGCAGATGGAACAACAACTGGAACTAGCAAGCGTGTTCGCGCGCGAGCGCCGCCAGTTCGGCAAAGCGCTCAGCAAAAACCAGGCGATTGCCCATCGCCTGGTCGATATGAAGCTCCAGCTTGAAGCCGCGCGTCTCCTGCTTTATCGCGCCTGCTGGCTGCTTGAGCAGGGCGAAGACGCAACGCTGGCTATATCCCTTTCTAAGTTAGCTGTCAGTGAAGCCGCTATTCAGGTCGGTCTGGATACGCTTCACATCCTTGGGTCCGCTGGCTTCAAGCAAGATGCCAGCGTGTCGAAGATGCTGATGAATGCCATCCCAGGTACTATTTTCTCGGGCACATCAGAGATGCAGCGCAATATCATTGCGAGAGAGTTGGCATTATGAGTTTACGCGATATTGTAATCAGGGCAACTGCCAGGGCGCCAGAGGCATTAGCCATCAAGGGACCCGACGGCAGCGCAACCTATGGAGATTTAAATAGCCGCGCGAATCGCCTGGCGCGAGCGCTTTCCGAATGTGGTGTGCGTCAGGGGGACCGTGTTGGCATCTGGCTGGAAAAGTCGGTGGACTCAGTGGCCGCGATGCAAGGAATTTTGCGTCTGAACGCGATCTATGTTCCTCTTGACCCTCAGAGTCCCCCCACACGCATCCTGACGATCCTGCGCGATTGCGAGATGCGCGCGCTAGTAACAACGCGGAAACGAGCGGACTCGGTGTTGACGACTGAGGATTTTCCTCTGCCCACCTGCCTCTTCCTGGATGAAACGGATCTGGCCACCTTTTCCGACGCAGCACTTCAGACACTTCCCGTTGATGCTGACGAGATCGCTTACATTTTATATACCTCAGGATCAACCGGCGTACCAAAGGGTGTATGTATTAGTAATCGTAACGCGCTCGCGTTTATTGCGTGGGCGGCTGAGGTCGTCCAGGCGACCTCAAGCGATCGTTTCGCGAACCATGCACCATTTCACTTCGATCTGTCGATACTCGATCTCTATGTGGCCTTCTCCGCATGCGCTGCGGTTTTTTTGATCCCTGAAGGGATGTCGTATATGCCCAGGGGGCTGGTCGATTTCATTATGAAAGAAAAACTGACCATCTGGTACTCCGTGCCCTCGGCCCTGATCCTTATGATGGAACATGGGGAACTGCTGCATAAGGAAGAACTGCCCCTACGAGCAATTCTCTTTGCCGGGGAGCCTTTCCCGATTAAGTACCTGCGCACCCTGTACGAACGCTGGCCGGCTGTACGCTATTTGAATCTCTATGGGCCAACCGAAACCAACGTCTGCACTTTTTATGAAGTCACGGAGATTCAAAAAGACCGCTTGAAGCCTGTTCCTATTGGTATCGCAAGCTCAGGGGACACCGTATGGGCACAGCGAAAAGATGCAACGACAGCCCTGGTGGGGGAAGAGGGCGAACTCATGGTGACAGGCCCGACCGTGATGGTTGGCTATTGGGGAAAGCCCAGGCATGGCGATCAAGCATACGCGACCGGTGACCTTGTGCGATTGCAGGAGGATGGCAACTATGAGTACATCGGTCGCCGTGACCACATGGTGAAGGTACGAGGCCATCGCGTAGAACTGGGCGACATCGAAGCCGCTCTCGCTGCTCATCCTGGCATCTTCGAAGTCGCAGTCGCAGCTCTTGGATCAGGTCTGGCAGTACGCCTGGTCGCTTTTGTCGTCGCCACCGATGGAGCGGCTCCCTCACTTCTGGAGATAAAGCGCCATTGCGCGGAGCATTTGCCTCGCTACATGATTGTGGACACAGTTTGTTTTCTCCCGACTCTTCCACGCACAAGGAATGGCAAAGTTGATCGCCTCGCCTTATCCAATGAGGACCGGGACCTGAATGCTCTGATGAGCGAAGAGAAAGGACAGGAAGAACATGCAAGCGTCTGAAATTTTGCAGCAGTTGAAAATGTACATCACCGAGCAGGTTCTAGACGGCAAAGACGCCGGCCTTGATGAGACCACTCCCTTGCTTGAGTGGGGCATTCTCAACTCTTTTGAGACGATACGCCTGGTTGTTTTCATCCAGAATCGCTTCAGTGTCAAAGTGCCTTCCGATAAGCTGCTAGATGCGAGCTATTTTGCCAACCTGCCGGGGCTAATAAACCTGGTTCTGGAAAGCCCGGCTGACGATCTAGTGAAGCGGTAGCATTCGCTGAAATCTAACTCTGAATGGATGCTTGTAGTAATCTCATTTTTATGTCTTGGCAAGGAGATAGATATGGCTCAATTTGATTTTGACATTGGGATCATCGGCGGAGGACCCGGCGGGGCCGCCACGGCAGCATACCTGGCCAAGGCGGGCCTCTCGTGTGTGCTCTTCGAGCGAGAGATCTTTCCCCGACCGCACGTCGGCGAATCGCTTGTCCCTTCCTCCACGCGTGTGTTTAAGGAACTTGGCTTCCTGGAGAAGATGGACCAGGCGCACTTCCCGCGCAAGTACGGCGCTGCCTGGACCTCAGCGGACCATGGCCGCGTCTTTACTGATAGTTTTCAGGGTCTGGAGGTCGATTGTCATGCAGGCATCCGCTTTGGGGAGCTGGAGCAGCCGGGCGTGGATCGCAACTATACCTTCCACGTGGATCGGAGCAAGTTCGATCTCATGCTGCTCAAGCATGCCCAGGAACTGGGAGCGACAATCTATGAGGGCGTGCGGGTCCAGGAGGTCGATTTCTCAGACCCGGAGCAGGTCCAGATCCACTTCGCGATCGGGGGGAACATGGCCAGCACGCGGGTGCGTATGGTGGTGGATGCCAGCGGACGGCGCACGCTGCTGGGCAACCAGCTCAAGCTACGCGTCCAGGACCCGGTCTTCGATCAGTATGCCCTGCATACCTGGTTCGAGGGCTACGACCGCAGCATCCTGGCCCAAGATCCGTCGCAGACAGAACTCATCTTTGTACATTTCCTGCCTATCTCGAATAGCTGGGTATGGCAGATCCCGATCACGGATACGATTACCAGCATCGGGGTGGTCACACAGAAAAAACATTTCGCCCGCTCACGACAGGAGCGCGAGCTGTTTTTCTGGGAGTGCCTGGAGAGCCGACCAGAGCTGGGCGCGGCCCTGCACGCAGCCCGGCAGATCCGGCCCTTGAGCGACGAGGGCAACTATAGCTACGCCATGACGCAGATCTGCGGAGACCGCTTTGTGCTGGTGGGCGACGCCGCCCGCTTTGTGGACCCGATCTTTTCCACCGGGGTCAGCATCGCGCTCAACAGCGCCCGCTTCGCCAGCGCCGACATCCTCAAGGCGGCGGAACTGGGCGACTTCAGCAAGTCCCGTTTTGAAACCTATGAGACGACCTTGAGGCGGGGAACCAAGAACTGGTACGATTTCATCTCGGTGTACTACCGTCTCAACGTCCTGTTTACGGCCTTTGTTAATAGCGAACGCTATCGTCTGGACATCGTCAAATTGCTGCAAGGAGATGTCTATGACAGTGACGATCCCCCCGTACTCAAGATGATGAAAGACATAGTGCAGCAGGTGGAGCAGAACGAGAAGCATGTCTGGCATCATCTCCTGGGCGATTTGACCTCTCATGCATTCGAACCGGTTTTCTAATCTTCTCACGAAGCAACAATAAGCGCTTATTCGGAAACCGTACTGAAG
>JALYVR010000426.1 GCA_030853145.1 Chloroflexota bacterium
CCTCGATGCTGGCAAAGGCAAATGGAGGCGTCTCGTCATCCACGCACAGGCAGACATATGGCTGGTGGCGCATATTCAGCGCTTTGACCGTCGTATGCCATGTTGTGAAGACCAGCGTATCGCCATACAGGTCGAACCAGACAGGAACTACGTGCGGGCGACCATCCACACGCATAGTGGCTAGCTTGCCTGTGCGAGGATGCGCGACCAGAAAAGCCCAGCATTCTGGGGTGAGTACTTGCATCTATATTTCCTTTTATCGTATATCTCTACTTACTTGACTATATAATAGCCCACACCCGGCTCGGTCACCAGGTGAGCTGGTTTTGCTGGGTCGGCCTCCAGCTTACGCCGCAGGCGCCCAATATAGACTCGCAGGTACTCTGTCTCGCTATGATATTCCGTGCCCCATACGCGTCGCAGCAGCGTCTCGTGGGTCAGCACCTTGCCAGGATGCAGCGCCAGTTCCTGCAGCAAACTAAACTCTGTGGGCGACAATTTGACCAGTTCGCCTTCGCGCCAGACACGGCGCTGCTCAAAGTCAATCTCCAGCGTGCCAAAGCGCTGGGTGCCGGCCGAGGTGGGTGTATCGGCCCAGTGGTTACGACGCAGCACAGCCCGTACTCGCGCCAGCAGCTCGCCCACGCCGAAGGGCTTGGTCAGGTAGTCGTCGGCGCCTTGATCCAGAGCGGTGATTTTATCGGCCTCCTCTCCCAGGGCAGTTAGAATAATAATGGGGACAGTACTGCGCTGTCTGATGCGGCGGCACACCTCCAGGCCATCCATTTTAGGCAGCATGATATCCAGGATCACCAGGGCGAAGTGTACCTGCTCGAACAGGGCCAGCGCCTCCAGGCCGGTGCTGGCGAGCGAGACTTTAAACGCGCGCAGTTCCAGGTTATGACGGATAAAGTCCTGGATACTGGGTTCGTCGTCCACCACTAAAATATGCTTTTCCTGCGGCATAGCAGCACGCCCTTTCCATGCATTTACAAGGCCAGGTTCAGGTGAGATAGATCTGTTGAGGACCCTGTGCGTGCAGCACCTTCGACGGCAGCCAGATATGAAAAACCGCGCCCGTCGCTCCATCCGTGCGGTTCTCCGCCCACACGCGTCCGCCATGCGCCTCAATAAAGCCGCGGCAGATCGCCAGGCCCAGACCAACGCCGCCGCTGCTGCGCTTGCGCCCGCCATCGATTTGATAGAAGCGCTCAAAGATACGTTCAATGAGATCAGAGGGGATTCCGGGGCCGGTATCGGCAACATGAAGCAAGAGGCCACCATCGCCCGAGGTCGGCTCAAAGCTAGCGGATATCTCGATGGAGGCATCATCCCCGGCGTAGCGGCGCGCATTCTCCAGCAGATTGCGGAACACCACTTCCATACGTCGCCTGTCAACATACAGCAGCGGCAACTCAGTAGGCAAGGTGACGCGAACGCGCTGCTGGTCGTACGCCGGCACCACGTATTCAAAAAGCGTTGGCAGGCGACACAGCGCGGGATTGAGCTTAAGCGTGCCGGCTTCGAGCTGCGACATCTCCAGCAGGCTGGTCACGATGTCCGCCATACGGTCGCTCTCGTCCACGATATGTCGGAGGAAGCGCGCCTGCAAGGCCTCATCCACGACCACATCGGTCTCCAACAAGCTGGTAGCATAGCCTTTGATCGCCGTAAGGGGGGTGCGGAGCTCGTGGGAGACGATGGCCAGCAGATTCTTCTTGACCTGCTCGGCCTCGTTCTGGCGAGTCACATCCTGAAATATCTTGCCGCGCCCAATAATCTGCCCTGCCTGATCGCGCACCTGAAACAGGCGCATACGGATATCGCGTCGGCTGGGGACCAGTTGACCGACCTGGTTATAGTAGCCGCGCGCGTGAAACTCCACCACCAGGGGACCGTTGCCACTTTCAGCCCGGCGCACGGCCTCCAGGTACGTATCGGGTTCAACTACCAGCGTCAGCATCTTCTCAGGCAAGTGGCTATCTCTGAAGGAGGCCAGCACCATCTCCTGGGGCGAAAGGCCGACAAACTGGAGGAAGCGGCGATTGGCATACACGACCTGGCCTTCGGGGCTTTCCAGCAACACGCCCTCGTCCATACTACGCATGATAGCATCCAGCGTATGCAGGCGCGCCTGGCTCTCTTCATCGCTCTGTCGGAACAGGATGTGTATTTCGTCTTCCATCGTCGAGAAGGCGGCGATGAGCCGCCCAATCTCATCGCTGCGGCCCCGATCTTTCGCCAGCAACTTGCCATCGGTGACCTTCAGCGTCTGGTCAGGCTTGATCTGCGTCGCGGCCTGCGCCAGGCGCGACAGGGGCGCCACCACCCAGCCATGCATCACAAACCAGAAGAGGCTGGCGCCCACGATCAGCATCACCAGCGCCAGGATCAGGCTATTCTGAAACGTAATCACGGTCGCAAAGGTGATATCGGTCGGACGCTGCACGACCACGGCCCAGCCTGTGCCGGCGATAGGAACATAGCTATACAACCAATCGCGCCTCTGTTCAGGAGCGATCAAATTGCCCGATTTTCCCGCCAGCGCGTTCTTCAGACCTGGCAAGACAGAGAACAGCGCGACCTCAGGAGAGACGCCTTCGGTATTGGCTAGCGGCTTGCCATCGCCATCCACGATCCAGATGCGCACCTCGCTGCTGTTCGCCAATTGCGTGCGCACGGTCATCAGGTGAGCGGTGAACTGCTCCAATGAAAGATAGATCATCATGACGCCGACCGGTTGGCCACGGCTGCCTGCTATGCGCGTGGCAATCGAGATCACATACTCATGGGGCGCGATACGCATCCAGCCCGCCGAGATACATGGCTGGGCGCTGCTGAGCGCTTTTTGAAAGAGAGCGCGAAAACCGGTATCCTGCGCAATCGTTCTCTGACTTGAGGGATAATTGAGCAGCAACCTGCCAGATACATCATAGGCCGCGTAGAGGCTGATGGCGGGGTGAGAGAGCCTGGCCGTCGCAAAAATAGGCATAAGCTGATGTGAATCTAAGTCACGCGCGGCCTGGCTTTTAGAGAGGTCCACAGCCTCCTCGGCAGCCGCGCGCACGTTAGAGTCGGCCTCAAGCGCTATGGCCTGCGCGAGACCAAGGTCGGCCTGCTGGGCGCTCTGCTGCAGGGCATTGCGCTGAAATAGATAGAGTTCCGTCCCACCCAGCAGGAGGGGCAAAACGAACAGACCATAGAAGACCAGTAACTGGAGCGTGATTCTGCGTTCCAGAGTTTTTAGCATACCCGACCCCTCAACGATGAGACGACGACTCCCTGCTCTCTGGTCTATAGTACCGTAAACGCCTCACTATTGCAATCAAAGAAAAGCCGGGTCTCTGCTGTTCTGTCAAGCCTCAATCGGCAGGAAAGCGGGCACTTCCCCGTCCGCGTAGGGATTCGGGTCGGCCATGAGCATCCCTAGACTAAAAAATATTTACATATTTGTTTATATCATCCCCCACTTCGTTTACGGATTTTATACTCCTACCGGTTATACTTATACTACCAGGCAGAGCCAGCGCTAGCGCGTCGTGAGCGGGCTAAGCGACGGTGAGGAGGAGCGATGGCGTCCACCAGTATCAGTACCACAGACAACCCTGTCACACTGGGAAGTATGCTCCCCATCATCACGGCGAGTACGCTTGGCACAGCCATTGAATGGTACAATTTCTTCTTCTATGGCTTCCTGGCCGTCAAGGTTTTTCCGGCGGTGTTCTTCCCCAGGTTGGACCCATTCGTGGGCATCATCGCCTCGTTTAGCGCTAATTTCGTGGGGTTTGCCGCGCGCCCGCTGGGAGGCGCCTTCTTCGGCTGGTCAGGAGATCGCGTCGGCAGGCGCTCTACGCTGGTAGTAACCCTCTTGCTTATGGGGATCACCACTATTTTGATTGGCGTGCTACCGGATTATGCAACCATCGGCATCGCGGCCCCCATCCTGCTGACTATGCTGCGTTTTCTGCAAGGGGTCAGCATTGGTGGCGAATGGGGCGGCTCGGTGCTCTTAGCGATGGAGTACGGGGATGACCGGCGGCGGGGCTTCTGGACGAGCTGGCCGCAAACAGGGGTGCCGATTGGCGTGGGGCTTTCGGCCCTGGCAGTGCTGTTTTTTCAGAATCTCTACCCAGGAACAGCCTTCGAGAGCATCGGCTGGCGCATCCCTTTCCTGCTCAGCGCCATGCTGGTGCTGGTGGCGCTCTATATTCGCCTGCGTATCCTGGAGACGCCCGTCTTCGCGAAAGTAAAAGACGAGCAGCAAGAGTCCAGGGCGCCACTGCTGGAGGTCTGGTCTCACTGGCGCGAGGTGCTGCTGGCGGTTCTCCTGCGCTCAGGCGAACAGGCGCCTTTCTATATCTTCACCACCTTCGCGCTCTCATATGGTCTGGAAGTTCTGCATCTGGATACCTCGCTGCTCTATACCGGCTTGGCACTGGCGGCTCTGACCTCGTGCATCTCGATACCAGCGTTTGGCGCTATCTCTGACCGCGTCGGGCGCAGGCGCTGGTATATGCTGGGCGCGGTGCTGATGAGCCTTTTTGCTTTCCCCTATGTACTGCTGTTGAACACGAAGAACCCACTGCTGGTCATCATGGCCATCGCGCTCTCGCTCAGTGTCTTTCATCCCTGGCTGTACGGCCCACAGGCGGCGCTGATCGCCGAGCAGTTCGGTCCCCGGACGCGCTATACCGGCGCATCCCTGGGCTATCAACTGGCATCTATCACCGCCGGCGGACCCGCACCGCTGATTGCTACCTATCTATTGGCAAACCATGCCAGGTTGGCTCCCGGCTATCCAGCCTACGTCCTTATCGCGGCCTATATCGCCTGCATGGCCGCCGTCTCATTTATAGCAATGCTACCCCTGCGGGAGTACGCAGGAAAGGCTGCTGCCCAGGATAGGGTGTAGGGGCGAACATCATACGCGTTAACGTACGCTCTGAACGAGCGGAAATCGGACCTATCCGTAGGGCGGGGCTTGCCTCGCCAGTCACCCCATAGGGTGAACGGGCCTGCTGAGG
>JALYVR010000427.1 GCA_030853145.1 Chloroflexota bacterium
GTGCAGGCGTGGGGGAGTAGAGGGGTGGATAAGAAGGGGCGCAGGCGAGCGCGGCGTGAACCGGGGACGCGGGCCAGCGGCGCCCGTACATGTTGCATGCTCGCCTTGCATATATTACATCGACAGGTTTCGATGATGCTGAAGGGTGGAAGCGATTGATTTTTCGGTGTCATAGATTTATTGTATCCTGAGGGTTGTCCCTGAACAAATGCAGAAGTAGACGCAGATCGCTTGCTGGTGTGGATGCTCCCCCCTTTCGTAGCCGCGCGATGTATCGCGCGGCTACGAAAGGGGGGAGAGATGTTTGTTGAGTGTGAGTGGGTTACACCATCATGAGGGTATGCTATAAAATATAGGAAAGTGGTTCTTTACAAAGAGGGACTATTAGCCAAGATGTCTTATGTGGTTGCGCCTGTAGACAGTATCGGTTAGAATAGCAGCAGTTCATGTCAACCCAACAATTGTGCTGCCCATAAGCGCGGAGGAAAGAATGGTTGATCTAAAACAGGCACTGGGCCGATTTTTGACGATCCCAGGGGTACGAATGGCTATCCTGGTGGGGCGTGATGGCCTGATCATCGAAGGGCTACCACGAGATAGCAAAGAGGACATCGAGGCTGTGGGGGCGATTATGACCACGGGACTAGGTGCAGCAGAGGCGTTGGGACAGGAAATCTCGCGGGGTGGGGTTGTCAGTGCTTTGATGGAGTACGAACACGGCCTGGTGTGCGCTGATCCCATTGGTGACTTCGCCTTGATTGTCACGCTATTCGACAACGCGTCCAGTATTGGGCGTGTACGTCATATGGTAAAAGCCAGTCGAGATGAAATTCTTGAGGCACTTGATATAGCATAGACGAGCTAGACATACAAAGACGTGTGGACCGTATCGTGTGTTAAGCGTCCAAACGAAGGGCGGCGCGTACATGGAACAATTAACCAATCTCGTTATTTCGGATCGCGAACTGACAACTATCACGACTGCGCTGAACAAGCTCATGAGCGACACCAGCGCCACCTCTGTCATGTTGCTGGACAAGAGTGGCCAGGTGATCGCGAACCAGGGCAACGGCACACGGCGCAATGCCACCTCGCTGGGAGCATTGCTGGCGGGCGCGTTTTCATCTTCGCGCCAGGTGGCCGAGCTGTTGGGCGAGAAGGATTTTCGCACGATCTTCCAGCAGGGGATGCACGAGAACATTTACACCACGCTTGTCGAAGAACAGTGGCTGCTGGTGATCGTCTTTGACAAGCTCACGCATATCGGCCTGGTGAAGGTGCTCTCCAAGAAGGCGACCGACGAACTGGTTCGTATTCTGGAGCGCGTGAAGATAGATACCACGCGCACGAAGTCTTCGGTCATCAACGTACAATTTCGCTCCTCGGTTGAGGACACCATTGATCTGCTCTTTCGCGATTAGAGGTATCGTGTACCTATGGCGCTTATCAATATTGCGACGCACGAGATCCACTGCAAGATCGTCTATTACGGCATTGGATATTGTGGGAAGACCACGAATCTACAATATGTCTTCAGGAGCATCAACCCTAACGCGCGCGGGGAGATGCTCTCGATAGCGACTGAGACCGAACGCACGCTCTTTTTTGACTTTCTGCCCCTCGATCTTGGCAGCGTGCATGGCTTTCGCACGCGCTTCCACCTGTATACCGTCCCTGGCCAGATCCTCTACGAGCGCACACGCCTGGCTGTTTTGAACGGCGCCGATGGCATCGTCTTTGTGGTAGATTCGCAGGCCGAAAAGTTTGAAGAGAACGTGCAGAGCATCGCCGAGCTGGAGATGAATATGCGCCGCATCGGCAAGGACCTTGGCCGCTTCCCTTTCGTCATGCAATGGAACAAACGTGACATGCCCTCCGCCCTGCCCGCTCATGTGCTTGAGCGCTACCTCAACCGCCGCCGCGTACCCAGCTTCGAGGCCGTGGCCTCAGCGGGGCCCGGCGTCTTCGCAACCCTGCGCGCCATCAGCAAGGGCGTGATGGCGCAATTATAAAGCCTGGCGCACACGTTACATCATTCACTGCGCCTGATACAGTAGGAGTTCTTCTTGTTTTCCCGCGAGCAAAAGCAGCAAAGTTTCCTGATAAGGGATAAGGCCCACATTTCGTTGAGGCTCTAAGGGTCGATCCACCTCTTCCGCGAGCAGGGTTGTCTCCACGATAAGCTCGGCAGGCGCCAACTCATCCAGCGTGTGCGCGTCGCGCTGGCTCACGCGTACACCCGTGGGAAGCTCTTCGATGAGCCAGAAACGAACTGCGTCCGGCTGAGAGCGGACGAAGGCTCGCCGGCAGGTCGCATCCAGTGGCAGGTTGACGCGCAACATGGCCTCGTCGAGAACGAGCCAGTTCCACAGACGCCAGCCGCTCGCCAGGCGATCCACCCCAATGACAATTTGCTGGCACAGGCACAACGACGAAGAGCGTCCTAGATCCGCGTTGCATACCTGCACCACCTGTCCCTCGTGCGTGAGACAAACACCGTGGCTTAGCAATTCCTGCGTGCCTTGCATGGCCATTGTTGCCACAAAGGTTGGCTGCTTGTTGGACGTAACGGGACCGGGGATGGCTGCAACCTCCACGTCTGGCCAGATGGGATAGTCATGAGAAGGAAGGTTAGGGTCTGTAGGCAGGCCGATGGCGGGCGAATAGGTCCATTTATAGGTCAGTTCGGAGCGGTCCCAGCCGGTCAGCCAGAGGCGCCATTGCTCACCAGTGCGCTCAATCTCTTCTGGGCTGCGTGGCTGCTTGTTGGGGACGAACCACGTTTCAGGAGAACAAAGCGCAAACAGGCGCGTGTGCTGATCTGCCAGGGATATAGCGTTCTCAGCCTGGGCCATCTCTTTTTGATTGACCACTTCAAGCTCTGCGCTCTGGCGGGCATTGGTGGTACCTGGATCGAAAAAGACGTGTTCGGGGAGCAGAATCTTGTCAAGCAGATGCTGGCCTTTGGTCGCTGCTGGCTTGTGCCGAAGAGCTTCCTGCCATTGCTGCCAGCGAGAAATTTCGACATCATTTTCTGGTCGGACCACCACGTTGCGCTCCTCCAGGGTATTCCAACCGGGTTGATGCAGAATGATGTCTCTAGACGAGACCACCGGTGCGCTCAAGTGGCTGCCAATGGCTTTATGGGAGAGAAACCTATAGCGGCCTTCGATGATCTCCAGGTCGAGCAACAGATGAAAGCCACGCTCACTCTCGTCTCGATCAAGTAAACAGAGCGGGGAGAGGATCAGGCTCCCATCAGCGTCCTCAGTGGCTGTTCGCATGCCTATATACGCGCTTCCCTGTTGTTGCGCAATCACCCAGCGTTTCTGGAGAGAATCATAGCGGATAAAAGCGTGTCTCGTCGGATCATACATTGGGCCATAGCAATTGTAAATCAGCGTGTCTTCTCTCTGGCCTTTTTGCAAGTCGAAGGTGAGCAAAACAACAACATCCTGGAAGACTACCTCATCCTGAGAGGCGCGACTATCCAGAAGCTCAGGGCTGAAAAGGACACACAGAATATCTATCTGGTGCTGGATAAGCTGAGCAGTATAGCACTCGGTTGCTGTTGTGCTCAAGCGGTGTAGCAGTTTCATCGGCATAGGAGCTCCTTGCTTGTCACTCAAAGCATCAAACGAATGTTCAGAGCAATTATCTCATGTTAGCTCTCCGTTAGGAAGGCATCTTCAACATATGGAACCCCAAATATATCTTTGAGTTTTGCTATTGATGGAGCAAGGGAGGTTTTGGTACTTAGAGTAAGACACTGGCAATCCCGGCTAGCGTCACCACTACCCCGATGATACTCGTCACCGATGGTATCTCGTGAAGCAGCAGAATGCCCAGGATGATGCCTCCGGTCACCTCTTGCGTCGCGATCAGGTTAGCATAGGTGGCATGCACTTTGCGAATGGCAGCATTGTAGAGCGTGTGTCCGAAGCCCAGGGGAAAGACGCCCAGGGCGATTACTGCCGCCACCGCGCCTGGTGGGTAGGCGTGGTGGAAGGGGAAGTAGAGCACGATGGGTAACAGCCAGAGCGCGGCCAGTCCGTACACGTTGGTCGTGTAGCGGAAGAGTGGGTGGCGCGCCCGCTCGCCCCGTCCCGCCACCGAGTAGATCCCGAAGCAGAGCGCCGACCCAAGCGCCAGGCCATCGCCCAGCAACATGCAGTGGCCCGTGCTAATAGAGCAGGCAGTGTAATGGGGTTCAAACCCGGCCATGATCGCCACCCCGATCACCGCGATACCGATGCCCAGGTATTTTCGTATAGCCAGCGGTTCATGCAGCACCAGGGCGGAGAAGAGCGTCACGAAGATCGGCGAGGTGTAGGTGATGGCCAGGGAGTGCGCAATCGTGGTGAAACTGAGCGAGGCGATATAGAAAATAAAGTGCAGTGCCGTCACCAGGCCGTAGAAGAGGAAGCGGGGAAGTTCGCGCCGCTTCAGCAGGAGCGGTTGCCGGGTGATCAGGCCCATGATAGCTACCATCAGGGCCGCGATGGCCAGGCGCCAGAAGGCGATCTCAACCGAGTTGAACGGCTGCGACCAGCGAATAAAGACGGGGCTGGTAGAGAAAAAGAAGACTGCCAGGCAGACATAGAGAATCCCGCTCCACGAGGATGTGGGCTGTTGTGAGTGTAACTCAGCGCTCGGATGCTCGATATCGGTCGGCCGTGATTTCATCGAGATGTCCTCTTTCCTGCTCCAGCTCATCCTCGCAGCGTCGCTACCAGGCGTTTCGGATTGAGCACCAGGTCGATAGCATCAATAGGACCGAGTGACAACACATCGGCGGCCTGCAATGCGCTGGTTGCAACCCCCTCTGTCGTGAGAATGGCCACCCCCACGGCGGCCAGCCGCAGCATGCCCGCGTCGTTCACGCCGTTCCCAAAAGCGATCACGTTAGCAGGCCCCAGTTGCTCGACAAAGCGCGTCTTCTCCTCACCGGCAGAGATCAGGCGCAGCGGGAATTTAAAGGCCTGCTCCAACTCGGTGATGTTGCCATGCGTCCCCGCCG
>JALYVR010000428.1 GCA_030853145.1 Chloroflexota bacterium
GGCTTGTAAACGGCGCCCCTACCCTCTCTTGCCGCCTTCTCTCCTCAAGTCACACGCGAATATGCCGAATAAAGATAGCAGAGATATTTGCTTGTTCAGGCACATTCGCCCGGCCAAGAGCGGGTAATCCAGGAGAGAGACATACTTATGAGGCGCTTTCATCATCGTTTTTATCACCTGCTCGTCCCGCTTTACTGGTTTCTTCCCGTAGCGGCCATCACCGGCGTGGTGGATACCCTCGCTAGCTCACTCCTCACCAGCCTGCTTCCCCCTAATTTCTCGAAGATCGATATTGCGACAAACATCATCGGTGTAATCCTGGGGGCTATAACTTGCTTTATCCCGCTCTGCATTCCCCATAGGCGCCGCGCGGCATCTCGGGCGTATAGTCACCTGCAAAACCCACCTATCCAATGGCGCGGGCCGCTCTTGCTGGGCCTTGTGTTTTGTATGCAGATCATAGCGCTGAGTATACAAGTTGCGAATTCTACACCGCGTTCTCTGCTTGTACCAACATGGGCAGATCCGTTCTTTTTGAGTGAATATCCCCTACTTATACTGGTGTTACTCAATCTGCCCAGGCGTCCACTTTCAACCGCCACCTCCTCAAGGGTTGTCCTCGACAGTCTGATGCTGATCCTGACTATTTGTACGCTGGCCTGGTACTTCGTCCTGGGACCTTTCATGTTGCAAGGCCACCAGGCCTTCTTCCTTAAGCTGGTAGGAGCCTCCTATCCCTTCTTCGACCTTGTTATGCTCTGCTGTTTCCTCTTTCTGACAGCAAGTTCCGGGAGACTGCGACTACGGCCTGCCACATGGTTGCTGTTACTTGGCATCGCATTGTTGGTTACAAGCGATACCATCAATGAGTACAATACCATACAGAACAGTCTGGCTCCTATGACTCCCGGTGGCTTCGCAATGTTTACATCGATCATCGCCTATGCGCTCCTTACACTCTCTGCCTATTACATGAGATTTATCGGACTGAACCCGCGCGTGCCAGGCGAGGCAGGGCAAACAACAGGAAGCCTGGAGAAACCTCAGGCCCAATCGCCCTCACTCTGGCTCTCTCTACTGCCCTATGTTCTTGTGCCTATCATTCTGTTGCTGGTGTTTTCTAGCTGGCACAGCAGTATACAAGGTCCTTTGCAACAAGGAGTATATATTGGAGGGGCGGCCTTACTTGGACTGATTATGCTGCGACAGGTCTTTACAGTGCGCGAGGCCATGCACTATAGCAAGCAACTACACCAGGCAAACGGCCGCCTGAAGACGCTGGCGGACACCGACCCGCTCACAGAGCTTTCCAATCACCGGGCGTTGCTCTCCATGCTTAAGCAAGAAGTGCAGCCCAACCAGTCCAGCACCCGGCCCTGCGCAGTGCTCTTCTTCGACCTTGATTACTTCAAAGCCCTCAACGATGGCTATGGACACGCCGCCGGCGATACGGTCCTGCGAGAGTGTGCCAATGTGGTGCGCGCAAGCGTGCGCGGCACAGACCTTGTTGGTCGCTGGGGCGGTGAAGAGTTCATCGTGATCCTGCCGGAGACGCTCGTCGACGAGGCCCTGCTGGCCGCTGAGCGCCTCAGAAGCGATGTCAGTGAGCACCTCTTCACGGTCGGAGGCGGCATCCACCTGACCTGCTCGGTCGGTGTGGCCTGCTATCCCTTGCATGCACAAGACCTGGATGCCCTGATCAGTGCGGCCGATCACGCGATGTACAGGGCCAAGCGCTTAGGACGCAACCAGGTGCGCTCCGCCGACGATCCGGCCATCCTTGTCTCACCCGAGGAGGCGCAATCTATGGTGCCAGGTGGCGATGGACGAGAAGAGGTCGCCACGCAGGGCACCATCGAAGCGCTGGTGGCGCTTCTGGAAAGCCATGATCCCTCAATGAGCCAGCGTTTATACCAGTTCACAGACCTTGTTGTGAACACCGCCAGCGCTCTGGGGATGCCCTCCAGTGAGGCACAGATGCTTGCCAGCGCCTGGCTGCTGCACGACATCGGGAAAACTGCTGTTTCCGCTACGATCCTGCATAAACCAGGCCCGCTCATGGCAAAGGAGTGGGAGGTAGTACAAACTCATGCAGCAGTGGGCGCGGAGATCGTCAGTCATATCCCGGCTCTACGCCCCATCGCGCCTGCCATTCGCGCGCACCACGAACACTGGGATGGGCAAGGCTACCCCGATCAGCTCGCGGGGGCAGAGATCCCCCTGGGCGCGCGCATTCTCGCCGTCGTCGACGCCTATACGGCGATGATCTCAGATCGGCCCCATCAGGAGGCACGTTCATCTCTGGCTGCCGTGAATGAACTGCTGCGTTGCGCAGGCACACAGTTCGACCCTCAGATTGTCGAGGCCCTGACAGCCTACATCCAGGTCCAGCGCAATCTCTCACTCCCTTCTCTTGCTACCATCGCCTGAACACGCCCGGACGCAATCAGTTGCGTCCCTACCGAAATACAGACATACGCCGATAGTACGAAAGTGAAGGGGCGATCAAACGCTTCATAGCTATGGCCAGTGAGTGTGTAGAAAGAGAAACTGATTCTCATGAAACGAACATATCTAGTGAGCCGTCTCGCCTCCCTTGGCGTAGCTACCATTCTGCTTATTCTGATAGGCTTCTCAATCTGGTCCGTGGTCACCATCGGCCAGGGTGTCAACCAGGCAAGCGAATCCATCGCCTTGAGCGATCAGTACCAGCAGGCTCGTTACGCTCTTGTCAAAGAGACATCCATCGAGCTGGCATACTTTAGCGAGCCATCTGCCAGTTTACGAGAAACGCAATTTACGACTGCCACTACACTCAACAATATTCTTCTTACCCTGACTCGGGCTACTGACCCCAGAGATCGTCAGTTTGCCTATACACTTCTCGCAGAGCACACACGCTACCAGTCGGTCACCATTGCCATGTTTGCGGCTATCGATGCACACAATATGCCACAGGCAAAAATCATTCGTGGAACACAAATCGGGCCCCTATTTCTCCGGCTGCAAGACCAGATTGATAGCGCAGCGGCAAGAGAGCGCCAGGAGGCGTTTCGGAATCTGGTAGCCCTTAACCAGACCCAAAATACGATTTTTCTCACCACCATTTGTGTGTTTGCCGGCTGTCTCCTCCTGCTCGCTGTCTTCTGGAGGATTTTATATACCTATCAACGTCACCTGAAGAAGATCACCCAGGACGAGCTTACCCGGCTCACGCGGATGGCCCTGACAGATACCCTTACCGGCCTGGGAAACCACCAGGCGTACCAGGAGGCCATGCAGCAAATAGAGCAACAGGCCCAGAGTTCTGCAGATATGGTCGGCTTAGCCATCCTGGATATCGACCAATTCAAGATGGTCAACGACGAGCAGGGGCACCTGTATGGCGATCACCTGCTGGCCGAACTTGCCGACTTGCTACGCAAAGCGCACCTCTCCCAGGATGCATACCGCCTGGAAGGGGATAGGTTCGCCGTGATCCTGCCACATATCTCCTTGAGCGATGCGCTCACCACTCTGGAGCACCTCCGCCAGGAGGTCAACCATCGCCTGCTGGGCCCCACCGTGAGCATCGGCGTGGCCCTCACATCCCCAGGCAATGCCAACCTGCCAGAGATACAAGAACAGGCCAGCGCCGCCCTCGCGGAAGCCAAGAGGCGCGGACGCAATACGATCGTCCCGTTCGACGATATCCGCGAGAGCGCGGTTCTCTTGCCACCAACGAAAATCCACGCCTTGAAGCGCTTGCTATCCGAACGCAACCTCACGATCGCCTTTCAACCTATCTGGGATATTGAAAAGGGCGTCCTGCTGGCTTTCGAGGCTCTGACGCGCCCCGCCCTTGAATATGGCTTCAGCGGACCACAGGAGGCTTTCGAGATCGCGGAGAAGCTCGGCATCGCCTATGAACTCGATTACATCTGCCTCCAGGCTATTCTGGAGCGCGCGGCCGCTCTGCCAACCGATGTGCTGCTCTTCGTCAATCTCTCGCCACAAACACTCGATCACGATCTGATGACAGAAGCTGTGCTGCTCGAAGCGACCCTGGCCGCCCATCTCGCGCCCGATCACATCGTGCTGGAGCTGACCGAGCGCACGATAGGCCGGCTCCCTGTGCTCATTAGTAAAGTGAAGCAGTTGCGCAGCCTGGGCTTTCGCATCGCCCTTGATGACACCGGCATAGGCAACGCAGGCCTGGAGATGCTGCGGCATGTGCCCATCGATTTCGTGAAGATTGATCGCTCCGTCGTGGTCAATTCCCTCGTCGAGCAGGCCTCCCGCAGTGTGATGATGGGTATCCAGACGATTGCACGTGAGATGAACGCCTATGTCATCGCCGAAGGCATCGAGGACAAAGAGATGCTTGACTTCGTGCAACGCATGCATGTCCAGGGCGTCCAGGGCTATCTCCTGGGCCGTCCCAGCGAGACTATCCCAACCCTGACCCATCAAAAGGACCTGCAACCTCTGGCCCTCACATGATCATGGAATTGTGGAGCGATGGAGCGACCAGGGCCAGCCAGGGCGACCGCGAGGGTCGCCCGTACATCTTCACGCTCAGCTTCCTGAATGTATAAGCATGCGAAGCTGGGGCAGCGGCTCATCAAAGACACCAGTAAGCAGAAAATAGGGATAGACAGAGATGCAGCGCCCATCAGCATGAATGTGCGAATACAGTTGACTATTGGCGGCGGCGATGGCGGCGGCAGCATCGACGCCACACGCTCCGGCATAGCAGGCAAATTCATTCGCCAGCGCGATAGTCACATCACAATAGGTGGCCTCGACCAGTTTGACAAACTCGGCCTCATCAGTCGATGCCATAGTAAGAATATCGGCCTCAAGCACCGATCTGTAAAATGCCCTCGCGGTCGCCGCCGATGGCTCATCAATGCCCCCCACCACCTTAGGATAGAGACGCAGATCGCGGAAAACATGACCAGGGGAGGCACGCTCCGGGCTGTATGCCAGGTAAAAATCGCGTCCCGCCTGTAAGTGCGATGCGCGCTCCAGC
>JALYVR010000429.1 GCA_030853145.1 Chloroflexota bacterium
GACCAAGGTGTTGGAGTTGACGAGGTGAAGGGGTGTCCTCAGGCGAATTTATGTCGTCCGCCACCTGTGATCCGACGCCATTTCTTGAGCAGCGTCCGCGCGGCATGTGCCAGGCGCGTGGTCTCCTCATCTTCCTTCTGCCTATACGCGCTGAGTTCTCGTAGGATGTAGACGACAATATGGTCATCGGGCGAGGCCACGCGACCGAGGGCGTGCAGGGCGGCCTCGGCCACCAGTTCGTCGGGATCAAGGAGCGCCTGTAAGAGGACGGGGATGGCCCAGCGAGCTGCTGTCTGGCCGAGGGCCGCGGCGACGCACGTGCGCACTCCGGTATCGCTATCTTCCTGCAGCAGGTATTCAAGTTGCGGACGCAGTTCGTATGGCTGATCGCTCAACAGGCCGAGCAGCTCCACGCTGCGCTGGCGCAGCCAGGAGTTCGGTGCGCCGAGCAACTCGGCGAGGATACCATCGAGCACGATTTCAGTGTTGATGTCCATGAGCGCTCGGCGGCGTCCATGGTTGCGTGCCTGCCAGACGAGGTAGTTCAGCGAGTCGAGCGCGGCGATCTGGATCTCCTCTTGCGACTGGTGAAGCGTCGTGAGTAGCCAGCGCACCACGTTCGTGCGGATGGGGGTGCGCAGAGCGCCATAGAGCAGGCGCACCCCCTCGATGGCCTCCAGTTGTCCCGGATGGTCCTTGTTGAGTAGGGCTGTTCCCAGGACCGCCGCCGCGTAATCTCCCCCAAATACGGCAAGTGTGTAGCTGGCCTGGCGCCGGACCTCGGCTGCTGGCGAGCGCAAGAGCGGCACGATCTGTGCGGGGAGCGTGTGCTGTTGCAGAACCTCGCGAATCACCTTGCGACCGATAACGGCCTCTAAGGCTGCGAGGGCGGCGATCTGTACATGGGCATCAGGCTCTTCGAGGAGCGCACAGAGCGCCGGCAGTGTTGAGGGCAGGGCGATGACGCCAAGGGCCCGCGCGGCGTTGGCGGCTATCTCTTCGTTTGGGTCTTGCAGTGTCAGCACAAGCATCTGGGCCAGGCGCTCCCGCTGCTCAAGGGGCAGAGAGATGGGGGGTTCCGCGGCCAGCACGAAGGTGGCGGCTTTGCGTGCCTCCTCCAGGGTGTGTGGGTCTAGCAGCGCGATCAGCGTCTCTACTCCGCTACCATTATCGTCTTCGCTACGCAGCAAGGCGTATGCCGCCGCCAGGCGCACAGAGATCTCTTCATATGCGCTCAGGCGCGCACGAAGCATATCCAGGGTAGAGGCTCGCAGCGGCGCCTTCCCTGCCAGGTTGGCTAAGGCCATAGCTGCCGCGTAGCGCGCCATCTCCCACGGAGTAGTCAGCCCCTCGCACAGCAGCGGCTCATTTTCTACCTGGGAGAGTAAGCCGGCTGTCTCGATAATGCTTGTCCAGAGCACTGGTCCGACTGGTTGGGCAACGATAGGGTGCTGCAACAGCGCTTGCAGCGACAACGGCGCGCTCCGGCTGATATGCAGTAGCAGGCGGCTGAGATGCTCATATTGTGGCGGCCACCAGGGCCAGGGCGGAGTTGTGATCTCCGGGTAGTTATTTAAGGTGGTTAGCAGCAAGGGCAGGATCTCTGTCCCCTGCTGCATCAATTGCCGCGTGGTCTGGATACGTACCTGGTAATCGGTCTCAGGGCCTAGTAAGAGGGCCAGCGCTGCCAGGGTGCTTTCCTGACCGCGTATGCGCTCTTCTGTGGCTCGTTGGATTGCTTGAGATTTACGTATAGCCTGCTTGTCTGGTTCGGCATGTTCATTTGCCATAGCCTCTGCCCTCGTGTTGTAAAACGTTGAAAACTGATTGCCTGCTCCTATCCAGTATACAAGGGTCCGCGAATGGCCCTATGCGAGCGCTGGGACCTCTGTTTTGCTGTTATACAAGCAAGTAGGTATGGAGAGTGGGCGGAGACTGGAGGTGCAGCGCGTCTATGCAAGCGATCTATTTATCAGACGATGCGCGGGGGTTTGAGCAGGCGGTGCAACTGTTGCCAGAATGTGCGCCGGGGTTGCTCGTTGAGAGCGTCTGGCGGGTGCTGCTCTGGCGGCTCGGAGGGGCTGGATGTGGGGGGATAAGACATGGTATATGCCTGCTGGTCGGCTGAAGAGAGCCGCCCTTCAGGTATACTTGCTGGCCGTACCGGGGGCTGAGTGCCTGTTGGTTGCCTGGTTTCTGGAGCGGGGGAAATTGGGCGTTGTGCCTGCGGGCGTTTGGGGGGATGGATCACGATACGCTCGCGCTGTCCCTGAGGATGGTGTACGCTCGCGGTTTTAGATGGCGTCGGTAGGTCCGCTATCTGCAGGATCGGTGAAGGCCTCAAATTGAGGGCACGCAGTTCCCGCGCCAGCAGTTGTGCCTGCGTGAAGCGTTCGTTGATGTCGCGAGCCATAGCTCTGAGAATAACCTGTTCCAGTTCCTGTGGGAGTTCCGGGTTTAACGCGCCTGGTGGTCGCAGGGGACCGTTGACGATAGCCTGGGTCAGTTCGGGCAAAGAGCGACCGGTAAAGGGTCGTTGACCGCTGACCATTTCATAGAGCACAACGCCGAGTGCATAGATATCGCTGCGGTTGTCCAGCGTGTGTCCCCAGATCTGTTCTGGCGATGCATAATAGATACTGCCAACCAGTGTCTTGGCGATCGTAATCTGCTGGTGACCTGTGGCGCGCGCCAGGCCGAAATCCATGACCTTCACCTTGCCCCAGCGGTCCAGCATCAAGTTCTCCGGCTTGATGTCGCGATGGATCACGTTGTGTTCGCTATAGGCGCAATCGAGGGCCTCGGCGATCTGCGCGGCGTACTCGGCGGCCAGGTAGTGCGGGATCATCCCATCAAGCCGCAGTAAGCTTCCGAGCGTTGGTCCCTGGACGTATTCCATCACGAAATAGAGTAAGCCGTTCTGCTGCCCCGCGTCATAGATGTGGACGATATTGGGGTGATTAAGACCGGCGACGATCTGCGCTTCACGAATAAAGCGGGCGACATAGGAGGCGTCTTTGGCCAGGGCGCGCGGCAGCACTTTGACCGCGACTTCGCGCCCAAGGGCGAATTGCTTCCCGCGATATACCATCCCCATGGAACCGCGCCCAATCTCTTCTTCCAACTGATAACCACCCAGGTTCTGGCCTGCCAGTTCGTTCATGTTATGTGCCGCACACCTTTGCCGTTTCTAGTCCGAAGAAAGAAACTGCGCGGCTCCTCCATTCCTATTCTACAAACGTCAACACTATACAATGTGTGGCCCAGGGACCTTTCTCCTTCAAGCAGAGCATGAGTAAATGTACCGATAGGTTGTATATAGTTTATATGTAATGAAAGCGCTTGTCTCTTATCGGCACATGTTTTACCCGAAAGTAATATGCCGCTATGCTGCTGCACAAGAAATATGGAGGCAGGCCATGGGAGCGAGTATGCCATGGGAGAGGCAGAGACAAGCCAGGTAGTACCGCGGACATGGGGGTTATTGGAGGTGAAGAAATGATCCCCGGCTGCTGCCTGTCTACTACAAGTAAGCAGCCGGAAATAAGCGATCGGGAGATCGCACCTTTTTGGGACAAGCGCGGGGATAGCCTCGTGCTCAGTCGAGGTAATCCTTGAGAATGCGGCTTGCCTGTGGATGACGTAACTTACGAATTGCTCGTTCCTCAATCTGGCGTACCCGCTCGCGAGTGACCTTGAGTTTCTTCCCCACCTCTTCCAACGTATGATCGTGGTCATCGATCAGGCCAAAACGCAGCTCGATAACCTGCCGCTCGCGCGTTGTCAGTTGCCCCAGCACTTTACGGATCTCCTCATGGAGGAGTTTGCGGTCGGTCAGTTCCATGGGGCCGCGCTCGCGGACATCCTCGATGATATCGCCGAGGGTGTTCTCCTCTTCCTCAGAGAGAGGCGCATCGAGCGAGAAGACCTTCTCAGCCCAGATCAGCAACTCATTCACACGTTCTGCGGTCATGCCCAGGCGCTCACCAATGTTTTCAGGAGTAGGCTCGCGGCCCGTTTCCTGGTAGAGCTGGCGCGTCATACGTTTGACGCGCATCACCTCTTCCATGATATAGACGGGTAGCCGCACGGTGCGCGTGCCCTCCAGGATCGCGCGGGTGATAGCTTGCTTAATCCACCAGGTGGCATAGGTAGAAAAGCGAAAGCCCTTCTTATAATCAAACTTGGTAACGGCTCGGATCAGGCCAATATTACCTTCGCCGATTAAATCTTCCAGGGAGAGGCCCTGCCCAACATATTTTTTCGCGATACTCACGACCAGGCGGAGGTTGGCCTCAATGAGCTGGTTGCGAGCATAGCGGTCTCCCTGCTCCGCTCGCTCCGCGAGGTGGGACTCGCGCGCCGCCGTAAGCAGGGAGATGCGTGAAATTTCGCGCAGGTAGAGGCGCAGACTATCGCTTTGTGCCAGGTTGCTCAAGTCGGAGTCCTGCTCATGTACCACTTCGCGTTCTGGTTCGATCGGCTTATCGGCGTTAAACATCACTTTTCGTTCCAAGTACTTGCTCTCTCTTCCATGCGCAGAGGCAGGAGGTGATTGGGTAATCGCTTCCCGCGGACGGAACAGAATATGCCTGCAAGAACCTTACATAATCCTGCCCCCTCTATCTGGAGGTGGGGCTGGATACCGGTGGTCACACTTTCCTTTCCTTGTTGCGTTGCCTTCGGCTTTCTGTCGAAGTATAGCACTGGCGAACGGTCTCCGCAACACCAGGGCTACCCTGGCCGCAGAACGTGCTCATTCACCTGCCGCTTGCTGCCTGCCGTTTCCTCAGCCGTTTTTGGTCTCAATGCCCGTTCGGCCTCGCTGGTAGCGCGAGTCGCCGCAAGATCGGTTGAGTCTGAATTCATTTTATCATACCTATAGGTTATTGCAAGCTATGCCCAGGTGAACCATGTCCCGGTCTAGGATAGCAGGCGTTCTCTGCCTACTCTTTTTCTTCGGCACCTTTTGCCGTCTCAATAGGGAGTATCTGGCCCGC
>JALYVR010000430.1 GCA_030853145.1 Chloroflexota bacterium
CTTCGAGTGGGCCGCTGAAGAAGATGAGGAACAGGATGAAGCGGGCGCGGAGCAGCAGGAGCCAGAAAATGTGGTGCCAGACGAAGCTGTCGCTGCCACTGCTGCCACGGCACCACAGGCGAACCTGACGCCTGACGAAGCTATAAGCAACCTCGTTGAACTTTTGTATACCGAGTACCGGGCCTATCTTACCGATCTCATCGGTCACTCACCTGCAGAAATTGAAAGTAAACTCATCGATCTGTTTACGACCAGGGTTCAGAGTGATATGACGCTCCTTGGTGATCCCGACGTACAGAAGGAGATACACTCCCTGGCCCATGTGATCGAGATAGGCTTTATGGAGTCGATGGCACAGGCTGACGAAGAAAACCAGGATATGGATGTGGAGTTGCAGAAGGCTGTTCAGGTTGGAACCAAGTTCTCGTATACATACGATTATGGCTCCAGCACCTACCTGACGTTGAGGGTCATGGCGGAGCGCGAGGGTGTGCCGGTGAAAGAGGAGGATAGGGATATCGTGCAGATTCTGGCGCAAAATGTGCCGCCACCTATGGTGTGTCGCGAGTGTGGGAGGCCCGCTACTCATGTGATTAGCGGATATTACCAGGTAGACGGGAACGCGCTGTGCGAGCAATGCGCGAAGAAGTCAGAATTCAGGGACGGCATGCTGCTGCCGGTCGTCAATTCTCCGCGCGTAGGGGTGTGCGCCTATACCGGGGGTGTGGAGATGGCATGGGAGTTTGAAGATGAAGATTGGGAGGAGGATGCAGAGGACGAGGAAGGTGAGGAGGAGGAGAAGGGAGAGGGGGAGTAACTACTGATAGGTGAAAGCATGGCGCCCGCGAGGGACGCCACTGCACCTAGAGCCGTCAGAAGGTAGCCAGAGCATTATTTCAGGTGAGGAGATATTTGTGTCTACACCCCGCCAGCCTGCTATTTTTCCGGCGTTACAAAGGCCCTACATTTTCGCTCACCAGGGAGGAGAGTTGCTGGCCCCGACCAACACTATGGCCGCCTTTGCGGTGGCGGACGCGCTTGGTGGAATCGACTTCCTGGACATCGATGTGCATATGACCCGAGATGGTCACCTGGTGGGCATTCACGACGGCACAGTGGATCGCACCACGAATGGACAAGGGCGCGTTGATTCCTACACGCTGGCCGATTTGCAGCAGTTGGATGCCGGGTACCGCTTTCAGGACCTGCAAGGCGAGTACAGTTACCGGGACAAGGGCGTCAGAATTCCAGCACTGGCGGAAGTGTTTGAGATCTACGCGGCGAAGTTCTACCTGCACTTTGAGATCAAAGATAGCTATCCTAAAGCCGGTCCAGCGCAGGTTGAAGAGAAGCTGTGGGAACTGATACAGCACCATCACATGGAAAAGCATACGATCGTAGGCTCCTTTCAGCAGTCCATCGTGAGGCGTTTTCAGCAATTGTCGCGGGGGCAGGTGGTGATTGGGGCCGGGCGCGCGGAGGTGACACACTTTGTGCTGGCGCATACCTCGCGGCTTCCCCGACTGTATCGCCGCTACTCGCATGTGCTGGAGATCCCGCTTGCCGCCGGTGGCATTAATCTGAAAAAGCGCGGCCTGATTGAAGATGCACATCGCGCGGGCATGGAGGTCTATTACTGGACCATCGATGATGTCCCCACCATGAAAGAGCTGATTGAACTGGGCGCGGATGGCCTGTTCACCAATCGACCGGACCTGCTGAAAGGTGTGATGCAGGAGATGGGTGTGCGCTAAGGGCGCATTCCGGAGCACGCTTTCCTGATGCAGGTCCGTCACCTGCTCCATTTCGCTCAGCAAGCGACTTTATTCGCTCTCGACAACCGCCTTGTGATATGGTAATATAGGGGCCAAATTTCAGTTCTGCTTAGTCTAGAAGAGAACCTATGCGCGATCTATTGTTGGCAACAACCAACAGGCATAAGTTGGAAGAGTACCGCGCGATCCTGTCGGATCTGCCTTTCACCTTGTTGTCGCCCACCGATATCTATTTGGACCTGGATGTTGAGGAAACGGGAACCACCTTTGCGGAAAATGCAGAGCTGAAAGCCCTGGCTTATGCGAAGGCCTCGGGTTTGCTCTCTCTCGCTGATGACTCTGGCCTGGAGATAGATGCACTTGACGGTGCTCCGGGGGTGTACTCCGCCCGTTTCGCGGGCAGGGATACTTCTTATGAAGAGCGCTTCCGATTGATTCTGGAGAAGCTCAAGGGGTTGCCTGAAGCGCAGCGCAGCGCGCGTTTTTGCTGCTCTATCGTCATTGCCGAGCCATCGGGATATCATCAGACAGCGGAAGGGGTCATCGAAGGAGTTATCGCTGATGCTCCTCGTGGGGAACACGGGTTTGGCTACGATCCGATCTTCCTGGTGCCAGCGCTGGGAAAGACCACTGCTGAGTTAACGCCTGAGCAGAAGAATCGTATCAGCCACCGGGGACGAGCCGCGCACCAGGCGCGTGCTCTCCTCCAACATTGGCTTCCTCCAGCTACCGCTTCTGAATAGCGTCGTAGAACATCGTACAGCCGAAATCAATCGAGAGAGAAGCAAGGAACTATTATGGGGAAGAAGCCACCTATCCGCGTGGCGCTTGATCTGGAAACGACTGGTTTGCATGCAGAGCAGGATGCTATTCTTGAGGTTGCGGCGGTCAAGTTTCAGGGCGCGACTATTCTGGACACCATGGAGACACTGGTGGCCCCCGGCCGTTCTATCCCGTATCGCGTGCAGCGCCTGACAGGCATTACTCCACAGCAGTTACCAGGTGTGCCTTCGTTTGACTCAATTGCCCAGAAGCTGCAACTCTTCCTGGGCGATTACCCGATTGTCGGACATAGTATCCCCTTCGATGCGAGCTTCCTCCGCCGCCGTGGTCTGGCACACAACAACCCTCTCATAGATACTTTTGAACTCGCAACTGTATTGCTGCCCTCGCTGCCGAGCTATGGCCTGGGCTCTGTGGCCGAGCACCTGGGTGTGCCTGTAGCGCAGGAGCGGCATCGCGCGATGGTGGATACGGTGCTGGCCATGCAGGTATTCCTGGCGCTCCATCAACGCTTGCAGGCTGTGGATATCTCGCTGCTCAAGGACCTGGCCAACCTGGATGCTCCGCGCAACTGGCCCTTGCTGGCCTTCTTCCGCCAGGAGCTGCGCGACCGGCAGGAACAGGAAGGCCTCTATCACGGGTCGCATCGCGGCAGCCTGGGAGATCAATTCGCGGCCCAACTGGGGATTGATCCGCGTATCCTGACCTTTGCCGTTGCTCGTGTCGCTGAAGCGGAGAGCGCGCCAGTTCCTCCATCTGGGGAGCAAGCGTCTGTGCCAGCCCTGGAGACGCTTGAACAGGTACACACACTTGTTGAGACCGCCTCTGGAGAGGCTGAGCAACTGGCCCACCGTGGCTACCAGGCCGCCCGCGTCGCGGTCCGCGAGGCCCTGGAGACGCGCAGTCCGCTGCTGGTGGAGGTCACTATTGGCGCCAACGACTATACCCCCGCCTTGTTGCCGACTCTGGAGTGGCTCGCTGAGATGCCTGTTGCTGCCAGTGATGCCGCGCCCAGGCGCCTGATCATCGCCTGCTCCAGTTCGCAGAGCGCGCGCCGCCTGGTAGACAGCATCGTGCCGCGTTTACAGGATTCGCTGAAGAGCCACATGTCTGTGGCCTACCTGGCCGAGCATGGTGGCTATCTCTGCCCCCATCGCTGGTTTGGCGCCGCGCTGCGCCGTACAAGCGGTGAATTGACGGCTGAGCAGGCGCGTGGGCTGGCCAAACTGGGGCTATGGGCTCAGCAGACCGTAACCGGGGAGCGCAGCGAGTTAACCCTGCTACCACAGGAGATCGCCGCCTGGGAGCGTATCTGCTCCGGCATCGAGCGTCTCCCGTCAGCCGATGGGCGTTCCGGTGGTTCTTTCGCGCGTTGTGTCTATCGCCAGAGAGGCTACTGCTTTGTGGACAGGGCGGAGGAGCGTGCCAGGAATGCGCAGATCGTCGTCACCACTCATGCTGGCCTGCTTGATGATCTCTCCAGCGAGCGTCCGCTGCTTGGCGACATACAGCATCGCCTGATCCTTGACGCCGATCTCCTGGAAGAGGAGACCGCGCGCTGGAGCAGCGGCGAGCTGAATCAGGGCCATCTCATTGAAATGCTGAACACGGTTGGCACTGAGCTGTCCGACGGGCGTTATCAGGGCCTGCTGGCGCTGGCGGCCCCGACGGTCCGCGAAAATGGACCTGGCGGGATTTCCACGACCCTCACGGTCGCGAAAGCGGAACTGGATCCCCGTATGCTTTTATGGTTTCAAACGCTGCGCCAGGCCCGCGTGTCGGTGGAGAACCTGTTTGCGACGCTGGGCCACCTGCTGGAGGAGTCGCAGCGCTCAGGCACGGCAGGCGGGCGTGAGCGTGGGAAGGGCGATGCGCCGGGCCGCTCTCACGGTGGGCGTGGTGGGGAGCGTATGGATCAGCCGTTGCGGCTGGGGGATAGCGCGCGCAATATGGAATGCTGGATGGATGTTGAGGGCGCCTGGCAGCAAGCCGCCCAGCGCTTGCAGGCCGTCATCGATCTCACGCGTGAGGCTGAGAAGACCGTGCTCGCAGCCGGGCGCAATCGCCATCGCCTCAGTACTGGCGGTGGGGAAGATAGTTCCCTGGCCTCGGAACTCGCGGCGCTTGCCCAGCGGTTCCAGGAGCAAAAGCGCTTTGGAGAGCAGGCCATCGAACTGGCAGAGCGCGATATGGTCTACTGGCTGCGCCTGCCGCCCTCTCCACCACCGGCCGCGCAACAGATGGCTCAGCAGCGCCAGGCCGGGGCCGCAACGCGGGCAAGCGAGAACGCCCCCATTCTTCATGGTCAGCTCGTGCAGACGCCGGCGTTGCTCAAGCGCCTGCTCTTCACGGCTGATGTCGGGACCGTTCTGGCTGGCGCGGCCCTCTCTGTAGACGGCAGTTTTTCATTCTATCGAGGGCGTTTTGGCCTGGACCAGGAT
>JALYVR010000431.1 GCA_030853145.1 Chloroflexota bacterium
ATCGACGGTCCTGGTGTCGCCGGCGTAGTCGTAGCCCCAGACGTTGTGGAGCAACTGATCGCGTGTCAGGACGGTACCCCGGTTGCGTACCAGGTAGGTGAGCAGGTCGAACTGTTTGGGCTGCAAATCCAGTTCCTGGCCACGGGAGATGACGCGGCGCCCGGCGAGGTCGATGCGTATGGGGCCGGCGACCAGTTCGCGATGGGGGCGCGATACCTCGTGGGCAGCGCTCTCGGCGGCAGCCTCTTCGCCGGTGGGATAGTCGGCCCGGCGCAGCAGGGCGCGCACGCGGGCCAGCAATTCGCGCCGGCCAAAGGGCTTGGTCACGTAGTCGTCGGCACCGACTTCAAGGCCAACGACCTTGTCGATCTCATCGCCTTTCGCGGTGAGCATGATGATCGGCGTGGTAGCGGTACCCCGCTCGCGGCGCAACTGGCGACACACCTCCAATCCGTCCATTTCGGGCAGCATGATATCCAATACAACCAGGTCCGGCTCCTCGCGGCGCGCCGCCTCCAGAGCACTGACGCCATCCGCGGCGGTAATCACCTGGTAGCCCGCCTGCTCCAGGTTGTAGGCAATCGTCTCTACCAGCACCGCCTCGTCGTCCACAACCAGGATTTTACGTCCCACGGCTCTTCTCCAGCACTGCTAGTGTGCTTATAATTTCAGCCAAATCTACCACTGATGTAATCTTCTGTCTCTTTCTCTTTGGGATGCTCAAAGATGGTCTGGGTGGGGGCGTACTCGATGAGCTTACCAGAGAGGAAGAAGCCGGTGAACTGTGAGACTCGCCCGGCCTGCTGCATATTATGTGTCACTATGACTATAGTATAGGCCCGGCTCAACTGTGTAATCAACTCTTCGATCTTCAGTGTAGCAATAGGATCAAGCGCTGAGCACGGTTCGTCCATCAGCAACACATCGGGCTGGACCGCCAGGGCGCGCGCGATACAGAGGCGCTGCTGTTGACCGCCTGAAAGACCCAGGGCGGAGACATGCAGGCGGTCTTTGACTTCATCCCACAGCGCGGCCCCTTGCAGACTCTGTTCTACAACTTCCTGGATCTCCTGCTTGGACCTGCGCTGGACACGTAGGCCATAGGCCACGTTTTCAAAGATCGACTTGGGAAACGGGTTGGGACGCTGGAATACCATACCCACCCGCTGGCGCAACTGTACCACGTCAGTGGATTTCTGGTAGATATTCTCGCCATCAAACGTCGCCTGGCCCTCAGCACGCGTGCCGGGGATCAGGTCGTTCATGCGGTTGAGCGTGCGCAGGAAGGTCGATTTTCCGCAGCCCGATGGCCCAATCAGCGCCGTGACCTGGTATTCACGCACTGGCAGCGATACATCATACAACGCCTGTTTGGCTCCATAGTAAAAATTCAGATGCTGGATATCTATTTTGATGCTCGCGTCTAGATTAAGGTTTTTGCTCGGATTAAAACTGCCCATATGTTCCGACGGCGAAGCGGACGTTTCTGGCTGGGCGGCACCGGTCTCTATGGCTGGCTGGCTGGACGGCGGTTGTTGACTGGATCTATCGAGACGCATTTCCATGGGACCTCCTATATAGTCGCAAGCGCGTACTCTTTATGCAAAGGGATAGATGCATCGACGATGAGGCGGCCATCCATAACTACCAGCCGGATATAGCGGCCCGCGAGCGTTTTACTGATGAAGTAAGGACGCCCCTCGTAGGAGATGTGGCCGCTGCGAGCCACCTTACGCGAGAAGATGTTTGCTCCTTCGGGAAGGATGGCGCTGCTACCTCCCAGGGCCTCTGTGATCGCATTCATATGTACCTCGCTTCTGCTTGCGTTGGATGTAACGTCCTTGAACTATGGTTCATGCTGCGGTGACCTTGAGTTGGATGTAACGTCCGATAGCACGAGAACTAATGTTAATTACGAGTAAAATCAGGATCAGCAGGGCCGCCGAGCCGGCGGAGATCTCGTTAGCCTTCGCCACGGTCAGCCCCGGAATGGAGCCGGCCCCCTGCGTTTTGACGTACCACAGATGGATGGTCAGAGTATCACTGGTGATGGTCGGGTCTGGCGTGAAAGCACTGGCGGGATTGGAGACGCCCATAGTGAAGACCAGCGCCGCCGTCTCACCGATGATCTTGCCCGCTGAAAGGATCAGGCCGGTGATCAAGCCTGGCAGGGCCGAGGGCAGGACCACGGTGCGAATCATACGCCAGCGGGTGGAACCGAGCGCGAGACTACCTTCGCGCAGATCGCGCGGCACCGACAGCAGGGCATCCTCGAATAGCCTGAGCGCCAGCGGGAAGTTCAGGCAGAGCAGGGTCAGCGCGCCCGTCAGGCGGCTGATATGCAGGCCAAGGATCGACCCGAAGAGGATCAGCCCGAACAGGCCCAGCACAATGGATGGCACGCCAGCCAGCGTCTCCGCCGCGAAACGGATCACTGTGACCAGCCGTCCCTGGCGCGCGTACTCTACCGTATAGATGGCCGCGCCCAGAGAGATAGGGAACAGAAACAGTTCCGACAAGATCAGAATATAGAACGTGTTGAAGATCTCGCGCCCGGCTCCCAGGTCATCGGCCGCGTAGAATGCCGGGTCCACCAGGTAGCCAACCCCTTGCGCCAGCAGCAGGAGGATGATCGCCACAAAGACGGCGACAATGAGCAGCGCGACAGCCCAGAGGACGCCGATAGCGATATTGTTGCTCGTGTGCAGGCGCCGCATCAGGCCCGTCAGGTCGCGTGTGCCTCGTTCCCTTACCGCGGGCCTGGGAGCGAGCGATTGTGCCTGTTGCGTGCTCATTTATATACTCTCCTACTCACAAAATAGCGGCTGATGCAGATAAAGATGAACGAGATCAGCAGCAGGACGAATGCCAGGGTCCAGTACGCGTCCTGTGATACGCCGGATGTTTCCTGGAAGTCCAGCAGGATGGCGCGTGTGATATTGGAGGTCGGCACAAAGAAGGACTGGAGCGTGAACAACTTCTGTGGTAGCGTCTCACCGCCGAGTACCATAGCGACGGCCAGCGTCTCTCCGATGGCGCGCGCCATACCCAGCACCACCGCTGTGACCAGGCCCGAAGCGGCGGCTGGCAGTATCGCTTGCGACATCATCTGCCAGCGCGTCGAGCCAAGCGCCAGGCTGGCCTCGCGCACGCTATCGGGAACCGCGCGCAGGTTATCTATCGATATACTGGTGATGGTAGGTAGGATCATAATCACCAGTACTACAATTGCCGCTGCGTAGCCATAACCCCCGGTCGAGGTCAGAATGCCCAGACGCGGCACCAGAAAGATCAGTCCCAGAAAGCCGAGCACCACCGAGGGCATGCCGGTAAAGATTTCCAGTAGCGGCTGCATGAAGCGTGCCAGCCAACGCGGACATACCTCGGTCAGGAAGATGGCCAGTCCGAATGAGAGCGGTGTGGCAATGATCACCGAGACGAATGTGATGATGATCGAGCCAACGATCAACCCCAAGGCCCCATACTGCGGAGTATCGCTGTTGCCCGCCGTGGGGTCCCAGTTCGTGCTGGTAAAAAACTCCTTGATAGTGGCGCCGCCATGTTCAAAGAAGATGCGCAACGCCTGGGAGCCTACAAAGTAGAACACACCGATGATGATAGCCACCACGAAGATGGCGCAGGCCAGGAAGACAAAGCGCGCGATCTGTTCCGAGATCTGCCCCTGCGACCTTTTTCGTTGCTGTACACCGATCATCCTGGCTTCCTTTCAAACGGGAAAGCGGCCGCTCCTGCAACCCGCGCGGGAGCGGCTGCTTTCTTAGTTACTTATGCGCATCCCTTGTGCTCTGGGGGATATCACTGATCTTGGCGAACTTGAGACCATCGGCGACCGCGCCGGCATCAGTGCTGGTCATGTAGTCCAGGAACGCCTGGGCCAGGCCAGAGGCCGCGCCCTTGGTGTACATGTGTTCGACATTCCAGAATTTATAGGCATTGCTTGCGCAATTGGCGACTGTGGGGTCCTGGCCATCGATCTTAAGAGCGACGAGACCCGCTCCGGCAGCGTCCGCTCCACCGAGCGTGACGTAGCCGATTGAACCACTAGTCTGCTCGACCGTCTGCACAACGGTGCCGGTACTTTCAACGGTCAGGGCCTTCGCCGTAGCGGGCGACTCGTTAGCACCGCCAAGGATATATTTCTTGAAGGTCGCGCGCGTGCCTGAGGAGGTAGGACGGCTGACAACCGTGATCGGGAGGTTGGGGCCGCCAACCTGATTCCAGTTTGTGACCTTGCCTGTGTAGATGCCCAGGAGGTCGCTGGTCTTGATATCTGTGACGCCCTTCACATCAGGGTTGATAATCATCACAAAGACCACGACTGCTACCTGATGGTCAACCAGATCGGTCTGGGTGGCGAGAGCTGGGATATCGGAGTCGCCGATCTGGACTGTGCCGTTCTCGGCGGAATTCAGGCCGGTCTTGCTTCCGCCCGGCTGCACCGTAATCTTCGCGCCAGAGCACCTGGATTGATACTTCTCGGCCACCTTCTGCACAAATGGCTGGAGCGCCGTTGAGCCGGCCGCTGTAATGCTGCCTGTAATGCAGGTGTAATTGCCCGGCGTACCCAGAGTGGCGGGCGTCGTGCCGCCACCGTTGTTATTGTTGCCGCTATCGCATGCGGAAATAAGCACACTCATTGCCATTACCATCGTTAACAGAAGCGTAATGGACCAGCGTTTCGACATGAATAATTCCTCCTGCTCGCATTTCTTCCCGCGAGCGTCCGAATGAGTGCCGACCTCGCGCCCCGCACTGGTGAACGCATACGAACGAGGCGGACCGGCAGATCTGTGTTATCTTGCACCGTTTGTTCGTGCATCTATAAGGTAGCACTCCCTGGTTAACCATGCCTTATGGCAAGGTTAAGCTATGTTAAATTGCGGTTAAAACTTGCCATGGGGATAAGTCAGAACTTTAACGTGCCTCAGCAACCGTGCTATAGTCAGACAAAAAAAAGGGTGGTCCGGCAT
>JALYVR010000432.1:0-3839 GCA_030853145.1 Chloroflexota bacterium
TCGCTACACAGCCAGAGCGCGGGCGCATTACAGAGATTCGCATGCGCCCCATGGTAGAGCCACTCTTCGGTAGCGATCCTGCGTAAAGCGATAGGAGGTCATGGAAAAAGGGGGTGGAAGCGTGAGGTGTGTTCAGATGAAAGAAGGCAGGATGGTATCGGATTGGCTATAATGGTCTCTGAAAAGGGGAGATACCAATTCGTATCAGGAGATATTTTTATGCAACAGCAACAACAACATGCTGATTACGACCTGTTAGCGGTCTTCAACGATGAGAGTAAAGCCGACGCGGCGGAGAGCAAACTACACAAAGAGGGCTTTGGCGACGAAGAGGTCTATCGTCTGCCGGCGAGCGTGATTGTCGGCGGGGAGTTTCGCGAGCACCGCCCCACCCACGACCGGAGCGCGGTTTTCTTGCAGACGAAGCGCTCCGGTCCCAGGCCGGCGTTGGTGGTCACGCTGGCCATAGTCTTCGGCCTGGTGCTGGCCCTCTTGATGTTTGCGGCACACTTTGCCTTCAGCGCGCTACCTGAAGTGCCAACCATCGTGGCCGGTGCCGTCATCGGCATCATAGTGGGCGCTATCGTTGGCCTGTTGCAGCGCGGCCCTGTGCGCGGCGCCATTGGGCAACAGTCATCGATGGTCAGCCCACCGCCAGTTCGACCTGGGCAGGATGCACGTACGGTCCTCGCGCTGCGCCTGCCCGACGCTGAGAATATCAGTCGCAAGTCGCGTGCGCGCGCGATCTTGCTCAACACTGGTGGGAAGATCGATAGAAGCGTGGGCCGGAGAGAATGAAAACTATATGTAGTGGCCCTCCCTTGCGGGGGCCACTACACATAGAGCCATCTCATGTAAATGGGGAGATCGCATCCTGCCTTAGCCTTTGAACTCCACGAGCCGCACGCGCTGCGGGTCCACCTCTTGCAGGGCCGCCAGTTCCTGAGTTGTGGGGGCCAGCGTGTGCGGCACTCCGGCGGTCTCTACGGCAAAGCCTGTCTGCTGCTGCACCTCTTCAGCGGAACTGTAGGGATGGATGCTCTCGACGTACAGGCGCCCGGCGCGCATCACAAAGACGCAGAGCGGGGTCACGACGCGATCAACGTTGCCCCCGGCGGTGACAAACGAGAGCGTTTCGACGAAGGTGCGCGGATCATGTCGGGTGCGCCACAGGAGCGTGCGCTTCGCCGTTGGCAGGATGGCGGCGCTGCCAGCTCCGCCCGGCAGGCGCACTTTGGGGTGGTCGTATGGCCCAATTACGCTCATATTGATGCGGCCCTGGCCATCGATCTGCACGCCGCCCAGGAAGGCGGTATCGAGGTCGCCGCGCGCCGACATATCGAAGATGTCCGCAAGCTTGAAGATACAATGCGAGCCGTGCGTCAGGCGGGGATCAACGGTGGTCTGGGGCAACGCCTCCGGGTGCGCGTTGATGCCGCCGGTAATATTGATGTAGACCAGGTTTGGCGCGTGCAGGCGCTGTGCCAGCAAGATGGCCACCATAGGCAGCGGCGAGGCCACGCCGTGGAAGACGCGCTCGCCGTCGCGCAGCAGTCGCGCCAGCGCCACCGCCATCATGGTATCGGGCGTCAACGTCTGCGCGCCGGCTGTTGAGGTGGAGGGGTGCTGCGTCATCGGCTGGCCACCGTTTCTTCCGCCAGCACATGCTCGTCCAACCAGGCCTGGAAGCGCTCAGGGTTAGTACACGCCTCGATATAGCGCGCCAGGTAGTCAACATCATAGTCGTACAGATCGCCGCAGCTACAGGGATGTGCCCCTCTGGGAACCACGACGACGTGACTGACCAGCAGCCCTGGAATGGTGGTCAACTCCGGCACACGCGCCGTCTCCTCCAGGCTCACTAGACGCTCGCAGGTGAGGATCACGCGCCGTGCCGCGCGCGCCATCAAATCGTCCTCGTACACCGAGCCATACACGCGGCCATTGCCCTCCGCGTCGGCCTCCTGGACATGTAGGATGGCTACGTCGGGGCGAATGGCCTGGATCGCGGCCAGCTCCTCGCCGCTATAGGGGTCGATCACCGTCTTGAACGGGCGCGCCTGCATCAACTCTGAGGTCAGCATACCTGCCACCGGGAGAAAAGGCACGCCCTGCACCGCCGCGCGCAGTCCGGTAATCACTGTATAGCAGGCGTGCTCTTTGACCTGCAAGCGGCCCTGCTCGGCGGCCCGACGATACTGCGGCGCCATCCCGAAGACATTCTCAAAACCGATAAAACCGGCCGAGACGCGGTCGGCCACTCCGGCGCCCACCAGCACATCGACATCATACGCGCCAGCAGTCTTGACCAGTTCCAACCCACGTCTCCCCTGGCGGATCAATTCGTGCGCCGCCGCGCAAGGCGCGCGATGGATGGTGTTGCCTCCCAGGGCCACCAGCGAACCATCAGCGACCGAGGCTATGGCCTCAGCCAACGTCGTCTGCTTCTGTACCATATGTGTCTCCTGCCCACGCGGGCTTGTAAACCGTGCCCCTACGGGAGTAACCCCACGGGAGTAATTGAACAATGTCTAATTTTAGAGTACACTCTACGCCTCTCAACGTCAAATGCCAACATTTCGTGGTTGGTAGAGCTTCACGGAAGGGGCTTGCCCTGCGTAGTTGTGCGATGCTGAAAAATCTACCTCCATTCAGCCCGCCATAGACTCCATTCGGCGCATTTGCTGCCCATTCACCGCCAGATATGCGCCTGTTAACCCCGCACAGGCTCCACCCGGCCGATTTTTGTAGAAGCAAGAAATTCCCTATGCTACAGTGTTGACAGGTCAGTTATCCATGACAGGCGACTGATAAGCAATGAAGTCGGCTACTCTGTGATACTCAGCAGTAAGGAGCGTGTAACATACAATGAATATGCCTGAACTCATGATTGAGGCCCGCGACTTGCGGCGAGCCTTTGGCACGAAAGAAGCTGTCACAGGTATCAGTTTCAGCGTGCGGCGCGGCGAGATCTTCGGGCTGCTTGGCCCCAATGGCGCGGGCAAGACGACCACTATTCGCATGCTCAGCGGGCAGATCGATCCCAGCGGTGGCAGCGCCAGTGTAGCCGGCTGCGATGTGGTCAGGGAGCGCGCGCGGCTCAAGGAGTGCATCGGCGTGGTCTTCGAGGCGCAAAATCTCTACGAGCGGCTCTCCGCGCGCCAGAATCTGCAATTCTCTTGCTGGCTCTATGGGTTGCCGGCCAGCCGGGCGGACGAGGTACTCAGCCTGGTAGGTCTGCGTGAGCGCGCGAAGGACAAGGTGAGCAAGTATTCCAACGGCATGAAACAGCGCCTGATGATCGCGCGCGCCCTGCTGCATAGACCGCCGCTGCTTTTTCTGGATGAGCCGAGCCGGGGCCTGGACCCGATTGCCACGCGCGCGATCCACCAGGTCATCCAGCAACTGCGCGCTGAGGGCGTGACCATCCTGCTGACGACGCACCTGATGGAAGAGGCCGACCAGCTCTGCCAGCATGTCGGCTTCATCGTCGACGGTCGCCTGGTTGCCAACGACACCCCGCGCAACCTGAAGCTCGCGCACGGCCAGCGCTCGATGATCGTCACGCTAAGCGATCAGCCCGGTGACCGTCCTGGTAATGTAGGGGTGCCTCTCGCGAGCGCCCTGCTGGCGGGTGGGCACGCGGGCGCCCACCAGGCCAGCCCATCTGTCGCCCAGGATATGCGCGAGGTCAGCCTGAGCATGGATGATCCCACCGACCAGCAGCGTCTGGCGGAGTGGATGGGGCAGGGCAGAGTATTGTCAGTGCATTCGCGCGAAGCTACCCTGGAAGAAGTTTTTATCGAGGTCGCAGGCACCCGCCTGGTCTGAGGAGGATA
>JALYVR010000432.1:3849-4989 GCA_030853145.1 Chloroflexota bacterium
CCATTCTTGCCATTGCGCGCAAAGACACGCTGGACATTCTCTTGAATAAGTCAACCCTGATCATACTTATCTCGCCGATTTTCTTCGCGATCCTGTTCACGATATTGAATGGGGTGCTGTACAGTCAGAAAACCAACTTGCTGATCTACAATCCGGGGAATTCTGCCATCGAGCAGGTAGTGAGCAACGCGTTTGCCAATGCCGCCATCACGCGTGCCAACTCGCCCGCTGACGTGAGCGCGGTGTTTGGCGCTGACGGGACGCATAAAAGCTCAACCTACACGGTCGGACTGGTCGTGCCGCCCAACTTCGACGCCGACCTGCGCGCGGGCAGTCATCCGCGCCTGAGTCTCTTTATGAACGGCGACGATGTAAGCACGCAGCAGGGCCAGTTGTTGCAGCAGGCGCTCACCGACTACGCGCGCGCGATCGCCAGCCCGCAAGCGCCGGTCAGTATTGCGGCAGCGACGATTAATCCGCCCAAACCGAGCGCCTTCGCAACGTCAGGCAAGGGCTTTTTTGTGATGTTCGTGCTCATCTATTCGCTGATAGCAGGCACATCGGTCGTACCGGGGCTGATCACCGAGGAGAAAGAGCGGAAGACCGTACGCATGCTGATGGTATCGCCGGCCTCCTTCGCGGATATTGTGATGGGAAAGCTCATCGTGGGGTTAGTGTATCAACTGATCTTGCTGGTGGCGGTGCTGGCGATCATGCAGGGGTTCATGGGACAGATTCCTCTGCTGCTGGTCTTCATGGTGCTGTGCGCCGGCTTTAGCATTGCGCTGGGTCTGCTGGGAGGCAGCATCTTCAACACCACCAGCGGCTCAGGAGCCTTCGCGGGCTTTGGCAGCTTCATCTACGTCATCCCCGCTCTGTTTGTGGGATCGCTGGGTCAGATCTTGCAGGGCAACGTGATCGTGCAGATCATGAAGGTGATGCCCACCTACTACATGGCCGAAGGTCTCTACACTGCCTTACTGGGCCAAAGTACGCTCAACACCATCCTGCTTGACGGCGGCATCACGCTCGGCAGCATCGCGCTGCTCTTCCTGGCCTCGGTCTGGTTCCTGCGCCGCCAGGCCACGGTAATGAGCACGATATAAGGTTTCAAGAGGGGCCGGGCGCAGGCCTGCGCCC
>JALYVR010000433.1:0-2105 GCA_030853145.1 Chloroflexota bacterium
CTCGTTTCAGACAAAGGAGTACGCTCATCATGGTAGAAGAAACACAGCAGCACACCGAACATGGATCTCCCAGGCCAAAGATATACCGCCATGTCTCCCCTCAAGATGGCACTTCAGGGAGAGAAACGACAACGCCCAACAATAAGAACCAGTGGTTCTTGCTGATCCTGGCCGCAGTCTTGCTCTTCATTTCCCTGGTTCTGACTGCAAGCGTCTTCTTCATCAGTCACGACCCGCGCAGTTTTGGCCTCGTTGGGTCCACTGCTCCGCTCATCTCTTCTCTCTACCGCTACTACTTCCCGCCGAGCGCAGAGGAGTACCGGCTCAAAGAACTTAAGCTGCGCCTCAAATTCGCTGCAGCATCACATAAGAAAGCGTGCGAGCGGCAGCGACAGGGGAAACGCGGCGATCTCGAATAGACACGTCTTTCCTCTGTGCCGCTCTTTCGTTGCCAAACCAGTGCGTGATGGTGCAATGCTGCGTGGAAGTCGCGTACAACCGCAAGCGAGGTATAACCGTCCTGCTCACTATGGTCTATGCGTCCACTGATCAAGTTGGTCCTCTGTATAGGGCAATTGCTGAGCAGCAAACGCCGCTGTTTCTTCTAACGCAGTGTTCATAGTCTCTCTCAACCACATATAGCGGGAGGCTGTTGTCTGTGCATTAAGTGTGAGATCCATCCCCCATGGCTTCACAGAAAGCGGAGGCTCATTGGGTAGGAAGCCAATTTGGTATTGGGTGGTGCGCCCTGCGAATGCTACACGATGCGCTAATACATTACGGATATCACTCCATTCCTTGTACATTTGGTCTTCCTGAAGACGACCAAGAAGTTTGGTTATAGACAACCCGGAAAACACCCGAACATACGCCTCATGCGTCGTTTTAGGGGCAATAGATCTTGGATTGACCCGTGGGTGATCGGGATCGACGAGATGAGTAAGCAGGGGGAATTGAGTTGAGGGCGGTATACTTGGTTCCTGCGTTGATGTGACGATAAGAGCACCTAATGCATACAAACCGTAATAGAAACTTTCCAGTACTGAAAGGCCCTTCACAAAGAAACCGAACAGCGCATCATCTTCCTGATACACATCTTCACCCTGAGGAACTCCCCATGTTCTTTGGAACGCAGCGGTAAAGTTCTCACTATGAATAGCGCAAGCACAAAGGCGGAATACCACTCCCACCCAGGCATTATAGAAATGCCCGTACTCAAAGCGGTGAAGAAGCTGCCAGTCGTCGTGATACCTGTCAGTAATCTTCTCATAATTGGTGCGCTGATCCACAATCTTGCTCGCGTGAACCACAGCACGCCGTACCACGCTGATCCAGGCTGTTGCAGCTAGACCTGGAATCTCCAAATCGAGAATAGGGCGGAGTGACGAATTTGACATATTCTCTTTCCCTCTGTGTCTGTCTACGCTTTAAAAGCCTTAGCGTTGTTTTTCGGTTGGATCATACTCGGGCCCCGTATTACCGTTGACAATGCTCATCGCTTAATCTTCCGAGAAGTTGCTCCCATTCCGTCGGGGTAGTAAAACCAGGTTCCTTCTGGACAGGGTACACCTTGAGCAGCAATGCAGGGCTATCCAGGTCACCGGGATCGCTGGGAGGAGCTATCACATATGCGGGGAGGTCCGTTTGCTGAATCAACTCTACCGTGAGCCGCGCATAGGCTTCCAGGCCTGCGGCATCAGTCGCAGAGTCACCAAAAATAAGCAAGGCAATATCCTTGTGGCAATGGACACACTGCTGCAAGCTGGTAGCGACTTGACGAGGGGCGCGAAAAGGCAAGGCATATGTTTGTTCGATCTGCCTCTCTGTTTCCAGGATACGATCAAGCATGGTAAGTGCTTGCATATCAGCCTTACTCAGGCGATTGCTTTTTCTTTTGGTCCCCTGGGATTTTTGCAGTTTCTTCATAAGCGCCTCTTTCTTCCTGCAAATCCACTGTCATGACTTTTTTTGCAGTTATATGGTACGTCGTATCTTTTGGTCAGAAATACACTGATAGGCCAGCTACAAGCTCTCTCTGCCACGTCTGTTTTCGCATGCTCAGTCATGGGTGCTTGTGCCAGCTCGTCCCACCAGATATACTTCTC
>JALYVR010000433.1:2115-4976 GCA_030853145.1 Chloroflexota bacterium
TTGAACGAACCCATCTGGAGTGTGTCACTTCTTTCTGGTTCAGTACCCACATTCTGAGAGCTAACTCAGGATGAACCATCCTCCAATGAGTAGGAGATACGCAAGAGCCAGGAGTGGTGCCAGTCGGCCGGTGAACCATGCATAGCAGACAATCGCTTCCATGATCGGCGCGAGGTAGACTGCGTTCCAGAATGGTCTCTGGTTTTTTCCCATGCTCTCTTCACCCCCTCCTGAACTCTATCAACAGGCATCCAGAGGAATAATAACGCTCTATTGCCTGTTGGTAGTTTTTTGACGGAAGAGTACCGACAGTCAACAGGTTAACTTCCGGACGCTATCGCCTGCTCTGCAAGATGATAGAACAAGAGCGGACGATCCTCTTCTAGCAGAGTGGAATCGATAACAATCTGCCTTGAACGCAAGCGTTCAAGGACATCTGGGTAATACGTCACAAAAGCATCGATATACACCTCTCGAAACAAATCTGGATTATTGGTACTTCCCACCTCCTCTACTACTACAATCTCCGTAATCCTACTATCCGCAGACATCGAAACCGCATACATCCACCACTCTTCAGCAAAGAAACGTGCGGACTGTATCGGGTCGCTTCTCGGACTCTCAAATCGAATGTTGTTAAAAGCAAACTCCAGTGCATCAGCATAGGCGCGAATCTTAACGAGGCCCAGGTCCTCCGGTAAATTGAAACGATAAGTTGAGTACTGCCGAACGATGAATGTATAAAGCGGCTGGCTTCGCCCATCCAGCGTGACCCCAGACTGAGCAATCATCTGATACCTCAGCATGAAATCGACTACTGTGTCAATGATATCAGGGCTGCAGCCCGTCTTCTGAATGATCGTTTCTTTATCAATCGGGCCGCACTCACGAATGCACTCCCTGATTTTTAGTGATTCGTCGGGCGCGAATCTAAGATCGTACATATTCTGATATTCCTTACTCATATGTCATCCAAGCTCTAATCTAAACTGTTCTGTATCAGCTTGTTGCACCCGTTGCGCTTGCTTGAATGTCCCAAACTGTGGCGGCATCTTCACTTCTGCATTGTGCAGCAATGCCTCGATAGTCAGTATCTGAATCCGTGGAAAGTCTCTATTCCAGCCAGGCGAATGGTAAAAACCCGCTTTGAGGGCCTCGATCGTCATATCGCGAGTCGGTTCTTCTAACGTGATATACACGCCAAGAGCTGCCTGTTCCCGCTGCATGGTGCCAACCAGATCTCGGATGTGACTGGAATTGACATGGCCTGATTTCACCTGAATAAGGACTCGCTTTGCCTTGCCTGCCGTATCATCGATAAAGGCGATCACTCCATCAATCCCTTTATCGCTGCCTTTCTTTCCCTCTCTACTCCCTTCTTCTCCACCTATCGGGCGGGCGCGGACAAGCGAGAGCGCCCACCACTGGAACTGGTAGCGGTCGCTTTGTGCCAGGTGTCTCGCCGCTCCCACATCCTGTGGTTCACCAACAACGTCAAACAGAATGCCCGGAAACATTGCCTCAAGACGATACTTTTGCAGCGCGATACTCAGATGCGTAATATCAATACCAATCCAGGTGCGGCCTACCTTCTGGGCAGCTGCAATAGCTGTGCCGCATCCACAAAAAGGATCCAATATGACGGCTCCTGGATTGGAAGCCATTGCCACGATTCGCTCTAAAAGTGCGAGCGGTTTCTGCGTGGGATAGCCGAGCCGTTCTTTTGCCTGGGAGTTGATTGGGCTGATATCGTCCCAATCATCCTGTAACGGTAATCCTGGCATCTCGTCGAGGTAGCGTTTATATCTGGGAACGATGCCTGGTGCTGTCTGAACAATGCGACCCTCTTCAATCAGCTTTTGCATCTTCTCCTGCGAGTAGCGCCAGTAGCGTGTGACGCCCATCACTTCATACGCAGGATTCCCTTTCCCCGCTCCACCGGGACCTGTCAGATTATCAAGCCAGTAACGTCTTCCCGTTTCAGGTTCAACAGATTTGTAATATTTCTTGATATAGGCATCATCGTAAGGGATGTGCTGAGGATTCCAGATAAAGTTTTCTGACTTGCTGTAGAATAAAATAATGTCCCTGACACGCCCTAAGCCTTTGCGCCCTTGCGCTCCATCACTATGCGCACCGGTCCTATGCCAGCTAATTTCATTGCGGAAGTTCTGCGGCTGGAAGATCGTGTCGAGAATAATCTTGAGGTAATGGCTCGCTGTGGGATCACAGTGGAGATACAGGCTGCCGGTAGGTTTCAGAACCCGATGCAGTTCTACCAGGCGAATGGTCATCATCACCAGATACGCCATCATCTGGTTCGTCCCCACGAAGTCGCGCAGGGCTGCTATCAGCCTGGATACGGTATCAGGAGCCTGTGTGAGGAGTTCGTTGTACGTTTGCTCGGCAATATCGTTCCAGTGCCAGGTATCTGCAAAAGCGGTGATCTGCGCTTCACTATCGGTGCCGTGTTCGTCCTTAAACAGCACGTTATAATTGCGGCTTGAATTGAACGGCGGATCGAGGTAGACAAGGTCAACGCTCTCGCTTGAAATGTGTTCCCGTAAAATAATGAGATTGTCGCCATAAAATAGGGTATTCCTAATAATAGGCCGTGGTGACATACTCCCCTCCGTTCCCATATTTCCCCAGCAGTATACCATAAGCAGCAAAGGAACGGAACAGGAGCAGGAGAAAAAGTAATGTGCCTGAATGAGCGAGAGTACGCACTCATCGAAGGAAGCCCCAACCCCGCCATTGCGCCAGGTCAAGACCGGTGGGGCTTCCTGGCAGACTGTGAAGTGGAAAATCTTTATGCCAGCCAAGTAAATGATAAAAACCTGCTTTGAGGGCTTCGGTCT
>JALYVR010000434.1 GCA_030853145.1 Chloroflexota bacterium
AGCCCGCACGCATCACACGATATATATCTGCGTTGCGGGCTTGTAAACCGCGCCCCTACGTCTACTGTATGCCTTTACACATATGACCGGCCTATGGTTATTGGAACACATCCTTCGTTTTCTCGAAGAGATTGCGGAAGATATTCTTATCGTTCTGCTCGCTCTGCTCGTGTTCGAGGCGCGCGAACTCTTCGAGCAGGCGCGTCATCTCCGGCGTCAGCTTCGTGGGGGTCACCACTTTCACGGCCACGTGCTGATCGCCGCGCGCGCTGCTGTGGACCACGGGGACACCCATACCCTTGAGGCGGAAGGAGCGGCCGCTCTGGGTACCGGGCGGGACCTTGAGCATCGTCGTCTTATTATCTACCGTGGGCACCTCGACCTCGTCGCCGAGGGCCGCCTGCGCGAAGCTGATAGGCAACTCATAGATGATGTCGTTGCCCTGGCGTTTGAAGAATGGGTGCGGCTTGACTGTGAGAATGACATACAGATTGCCCGGAGTGCCGCCGCGCGCGCTGACCTCGCCCTCGCCGGTTACACGTACGTTGATGCCATCGTCCACCCCGGCCGGAATATTTACGACCACGCGGCGATTGTTGCGCACGCGACCCTGGCCACGGCATTTCTCGCAGGGGGTGGTAATCACGCGGCCCTCGCCCCGGCAGCGCTCGCACATCGTCACATTGACGAACTGCCCGAAGATGGACTGCTGCACGCGCCGGATCTCGCCCGTGCCCTGGCAGGCAGCGCAGCGAGCCGTGGAGGTACCGGGCTGGGCGCCGCTGCCACGACAACTGCCGCAGGTCTCCCAGCGCGGGAGCTCGATCTCCTTCTGGCAGCCAAAGACAGCCTCCTCGAACGTGATGGTCAGGTCGTAGCGGATATCGGCGCCGCGCTGAGCGCCGGAGCGCCGCTGGGTACCAGCCGCCCCGGCAAAGAAGGTCTCGAAGATATCATTGATGCTGCTAAAGCCGCTGAAATCGTTGAAACCAGTTCCCACACCGGCCCCGAGTCCAGCGTGTCCATAGCGATCATAAGCTGCGCGCTTCTGCGAGTCGCTCAGGACCTCGTAGGCCTCATTGATTTCTATAAAGCGGGCTTCCGCTCCCACCTCTTTGTTGGCATCTGGGTGATATTGCTTGGCAAGGCGGCGAAACGACTTTTTAATCTCGTCCTCGTTCGCGTTGCGCGAAACACCCAGGATTTCGTAATAATCTCTTTTACTGGCGGCCATCAATAGGTCCTTTAGAGTGAAAAACAGTAAAACCTGACTCCACCATCATATAGAATGGTGCCGGGCGTGCTAAGCCGTCGCTCTACGATATGCTAAGCAAGCCCCTACGTGATATTGCGCGGCGGAGCAAGCCGTCGCATCTACAATATAGTAAGTATACGCAAGAGTATAACGAAAAGTAAGAGCATATGCAACATACCATGGTACATTCATAAACCCTCCGTTGTGGAGACCCACCGACCTTCAGGTGGTGGAAGGAAACAACGACCGCCGCAGCGGCACGTTCTCGTTCAGTTGCTACCCCTTACGGGGGAACATCAGAGATGCGGTCTGATGTTCAGATGGCTTCAAAAAAGATGAAGCCCATGCCCGCACACATGTACGGTGCCCTTCGTCAAGGTTATGGAGCGGTTGTCTCAAATCGTCAGCACAGTTCCTCCCCACCAGAACTGTTTAACCAACGCTCGTAGAGCAGTGACCTAGAGCTAGCAGCCACTGGTATCTATGTTTTCGCTCCTAACGTAGCCCGATAGCCTTGCGGCCCTGGCTGAGACTAGTCAGCAGGAACGCTTGCAACAGCCTTCCCTAACACGGGAACAGTACGCAAGCCTCTCCCCTAGAAGGGGATTGGGTTACTGACACGCTCCCACAGGACTACATTTCTTTGTACTCACCCTCGATAGTATCATCGTGTGGGCCAGGCTCGGCCTGTTCCTCGTTGGGAGGGGTACCGCCGCCGAAGTCGGGGTTGCCGCCGGGGGCGCCTGCGCCCGCCTGGCGATAGATCGACTCGCTGATGCGGTGGAAGCTCTGTTCGAGGGCTTCGCGGGATGCCTTAATGCGGGCAACATCGTCGGTCGCCAGCGCGGCGCGCACATCAGCGATCTTCGTATCAAGCTCGCTTTTCTGCTCTGAGCTAATCTTATCTCCGAGGTCGGCGAGGCTCTTTTCGGCGCGGTAGGCCGCGCTATCGGCCAGGTTGCGCTCCTCCACCTCTTCCTTGCGGCGCTTATCATCGGCCGCGTGGGACTCGGCGTCGCGCACCATATTGTTGATCTGGTCCTTCGAGAGGCCGCTGGATGCCACAATCGTAATCTTCTGCTCACGGCCGGTGCCCTTATCGCGGGCCGAGACATTCACGATGCCGTTGGCGTCTATATCGAACGTCACCTCGACCTGGGGCACGCCGCGCGGGGCGGGCGGAATACCATCGAGGATAAAGTTGCCCAGGGAGCGGTTGTCCTTGGCGAACTCGCGCTCACCTTGCAGGACATTGATCTCCACGCTTGGCTGGCTGTCGCTGGCGGTAGAGAAGACCTGGCCCTTCTGGGTGGGGATCGTCGTGTTGCGCTCGATCAGGCGCGTGAAGACGCCGCCCAGGGTCTCGATACCCAGCGAGAGCGGGGTCACATCGAGCAGCAGCACATCTTTGACATCGCCGGTCAGTACGCCGGCCTGAATCGCCGCACCGACCGCCACCACCTCGTCGGGGTTCACGCCACGGTGGGGATCGCGATCATAGATACGGCGGACCATGGTCTGTACGGCGGGCATGCGGGTCTGACCGCCGACGAGGACCACTTCGTTGATATCACCGGGGCGCACGCTGGCGTCGGAGAGCGCGCTCATCACGGGTCCGCGCGAGCGCTCAACCAGGTCCTCGACCAGTTGCTCCAGTTTCGAGCGCGTGAGCTGCATGGTGAGGTGTTTGGGGCCACTGGCGTCCGCCGTAATAAAGGGCAGGTTCACCTCGGTCTGCATGGAGCTAGAGAGTTCCTTCTTGGCCTTCTCGGCGGCCTCTTTCAGGCGCTGGAGGGCCATGCGGTCCTGGCGCAGATCGATGCCGGATTCTTTGCGGAACTCATCGGCCAGCCAGTTCATCACACGCTGGTCGAAGTCATCGCCACCCAGGTGGGTATCGCCATTGGTGCTCTTCACCTCGAAGACGCCGTCGCCCAGTTCGAGGATCGAGATATCGAATGTGCCGCCGCCAAGGTCATAGACGGCGATGCGCTCATCTTTCTTCTTATCCAGACCATAGGCCAGCGAGGCAGCGGTTGGCTCGTTGATGATGCGCAACACGTCGAGGCCGGCGATGCGGCCAGCATCTCTGGTGGCCTGGCGCTGGGCGTCGTTGAAGTAGGCTGGGACGGTAATCACGGCCTGGGTGACGCGCTCGCCAAGATACGCCTCGGCGTCGGCCTTCAGCTTTTGCAGGATCATGGCCGAGATCTCGGGCGGGCTATACTGCTTGCCCTGGATCTCTACCCAGGCATCGCCATTGCCGGCGCGCACAACCTTATAGGGCATCAGGCGGCGGTCGCGATCGACTTCGGTATCATCGTACTTGCGACCCATAAAGCGCTTAATGGAAGAGACCGTATTTTCAGGATTCGTGATCGCCTGGCGCTTCGCCACTTCGCCGACCAGGCGTTCGCCGCTTTTGTTCATCGCGACAATCGAGGGTGTCGTGCGGGCCCCTTCCGCGTTCGGGATCACGACCGGCTCGCCACCTTCCATCACTGCCACGCACGAGTTCGTTGTTCCGAGATCGATTCCAATAACCTTTGGCACAGTTGCCTCCTAAATGAAGTAATTAGTTGTGATATTTTGTTTCTGTATGCTCATATGATCGGACAGCTCCCTCAAAATCGGTAGACCTCGGCGAGCAGTTCATCCATCATACGAGCCATGTAGCGGACGACAGCGATAGCACGCCCATATTGCATGCGCGTCGGGCCGATGACGCCAAGCAAGCCGCCGATCTTGCCTTCCTGTCCATAACGAGCAACCACGAGGCTCACATCCTTCATCTCATCCCACTCGTTCTCGCCGCCGATAATCACCTGGACACCATCGGAGTGACGCAATTGCGAGGCCACGACCGGCAAGAAGCGGTTCTCTTCGAGAACCTCTATCACCTTGCGCACACGCTCGCTGCGCGTTTCTTCGGGTCCCATGCGGCTATATTCGGGCTGCTCAAGGATATTGGCCACGCCTTCGCGGTAGAAGATATCGCCCAGCGGGTTGCCGTGCTGCTCCAATATATGTACAATGGTGGTGCCGACCAGGCGCTCCACCGGTTGAAGGTCATGCACGCGTAAAAGCGCGGCTACTTCGTCGGCGCTTTTCTGCTGAAACAACTGGTTCAGGCGCACAGAGACCGCGCTCAGTTCTTCCTGCTGCAAGGGAGCCTCCAGCAAGAGGCGCTGCTGCATCACTGTGCCATCCGCCAGCACCAGCACCAGGTGAGCCGAGAGATCTGAGACCGAGAGCACCTCGAAGTGCTTTAGTTGGCCCTGGTTGGCACGGGGCGGCGTCATCACCGCCGCGCTATGCAGCAGGCGGGCCATCACCGAAGCGGTGAGACGCACCCACTGGTCCAGTTGATCCTGCACCTGGTAGAACTGGTGCCGGATCAGGCGTTGCTCGTCGAGAGAGAGCGCGGACTCCTGCATCAGGTGCTCCACAAAGTAGCGATACCCCAGGTCGGTGGGCACGCGCCCGGCTGACGTATGGGGTTGGTAAATCAACTTCGCCTCTTCCAGGCCGGCCAGCTCATGCCGGACAGTCGCGGAACTGTAGCCAAACCCGTACTTACGGACCAGGGTCTCGGATGCCACGGGTGTAGCCGTATAGATGTATTCTTCAACGAGCGCGCGTAGAATTTGTTGTTTACGCGGACTCAGTGGTATGGTCATCTCCGTCATGAGCCCTTCCAACTTAGCGCGATGTTATGA